>JBATMM010000289.1:0-9649 GCA_049289835.1 Saprospiraceae bacterium
GTATACCATCCGTATATAATCTATGAGCTGGATGTACAAAGATTTCAGGAGGCGTGTAACAATGTTTTGACCTATTTTCATGAAATACAATCTGGATGGGCATTACCTGAAAAGTTAATTTTGAATATGTAATATTTTGTTTTTAGACAAAGTATTTAGGGTAATATCGATTCAGTCCGAGGGTGGTGGTCATAATTTATTTGAATTCAGTCCACCTTCGAAGGGTAATATTTTTGGGAATCATGATAGAGGTAGAATTAATATTGCTGGTTTATTAGTCTGTGGGTCAGAACGTTAAATAGAACCATTTAATGTTCTCTTGAAACATGAAAAGTATTCACCTTAAATATGAATAATAAGCATCTTAATCACGATCAATATTCTTCTTAAGTATTAAAAATATTCAACTTAAATACGGTCAATATTCTTTTTAAATATGAAATGTATTCTTCTTAAATATTAACCTTGGTATCTCTCTGCAATTTAAATCTACCAACCATCATTCCCGAATCTCAATTCCATCCCCTCTTCTCTTTTGTCTACACCTTCGCCCCGCCCTATTCTCCCTGCGGTAGTTGAGCTTTCGTACATGGAGTGTAAGTTTAAGGCATGTAGAATCATTTGCACAAATTACTTTTTTGCCCTATTGCCAATTGCCCATTGTTTTTCTCATTTCGTCCCCAAACTCAACACATCTTCATCACCTGCATGATGTAAAAATTGTCCCATCTCAAGCAATTGATCAGCCGTCACATACCCTTCATGACGCAACATGATTTTACCTTTTCCATCTACAAAAATGAAAGTCGGAAATGTAGTTACACCATATCTATCCGTGAGCTCAGGTCCCGGAGTGGCTCCACCTGCATTCACTTTATAATTGACAAAATTTTGATTGAAATACGCAGCTACTGCGCCTTGTGTAAAAACGTTTTCATCTATTCGTTTACAGGTAGGAATCCACGGAGCATAAAAATCTAGAAACACCGGTTTCTCCATCTTGTCAGCAAATGCAAGAATATATCCAAGATCCGGGCTCTCTGCAAACTGCATCTGTCGTGAACAGGAAGCAGGCCTTACCACTATAGGATTATAGTATGTCGGTGCACATGCACTGGCTGTAAACAGGAACAATGAGGAGAGAATGACGTAGGTATACCACTTCATAGGTTGATTTTATGAGCAAGCGTTCAACCCTTATCTTGCAAAACATATGCCAAAAAAAGTTAATATGAAAAAGGTAAGAGCCGCGAAATCCTATTCCTTCACTTCTACCCAAAGTGTATCAGAATTTAATCCTGTAAATATCCCATACCCATTCACAATACTCGTAGATGGATTCGTTAGATTTTGTGAACTCGTACTATTCTGATCATATAGAGTAGCATAATCTGGTAAGACATGGTATATAATGATTCGATGCGTGCCATAATATTGAAATTCCAATGGCCGGATTTGTTCTGATGCTGATGTGGTAGGCTGCTTACGAAAGAAATTTGATGGAGGAGCATTATCACCAAAATCACGGATAGGATCCAGGGTGCTCTCAATATTTTCTACTACAATGAGATAATATGAATTGTCAGCATTGTCCCAGGATATTTCTACCGGATCGGGCATGCTGCCAAAAGACGGAAAAGTACCTGAACTAATTCGTTCAATACTTATAGTTGAAGCAGATTGCTTCACATTCTTTGGTTTCTGCGGAACATAAGTATAAGCAATGACATTTTTTGAATTGAACTGAAATGATAACACATAGTTATCGCCTTCTGAGACAACCAATGAACTATCTATATATAAGCCATCTCCCAGCGGTTTAAAAGTGTAAGTATCCTGGTTCAGCACAAATTCAATATTTAAATTATTGATATCATCAGAAGAATAGGTTACCTCAGATGAAAATGGAATTTGCCTTGTTATTTTAATTCGGGCATAATCTCCTGGCTGAATATAGGATTCTATGATAGGTGAATCTGTAAACTCAGAAACTTCATCATTTCTGCAGGAAACAAAGCACATCAAGAGCAAAAGACTTATGAACATTGGTAGTCTGAAATGCATTTTATCTGAGTTTTATAGATAGAGAAAGATTAGGAGTAATGCCTGTATAGTTCACATTTGTTTCAATCAGTGATCCATCTTCAATTGAATAAGTTTTGTACCATACATTGGTTCGGTCGTACAAGTTGAATATGGAAAAACCCAAATAACCGATTTCTCTTCTTTTTCTATCACCTTGCATACCCGCCAGCAGCTTGAAATTAATGGCAATGTCTGCACGATGATAATCTGGTAACCGCAATCCGTTTTTGGTAGTTACAGTAAAGAAATCCTGTGAATTTGCATCCAGTAATTTTATGTTATAAGCTCCCGAAGGTGCTGTGTATGGGCGACCAGTGGCAAAGATCCAGGTAGCTGAAATATCCCAGCGCCTCCATTGATATAAAGTGACTATTTTAAATTCATTCGTTACATCCTGGTTGGCGGGATAATATGTATCAGAATACACTTTAAAATTATTCCGCGCCTGCCCCAGCGTATAGGACAACCAGCCGTTGAATTTTCCGGTTTTCTTTTGTATTAGAAATTCTACTCCGCGAGCATCACCAAAACCGGTGAAAAAGTTTTCTTCATAATCGACTCCTGTGGGACTTGGATTGATCCGCAAAGAATATTCTGTCAGATTGTGTATCTTCTTATAATAGACTTCTGTACTGAATAAATAATTATTGGATTCATAAGATAATCCGGCAATGTAATGTTCTGCCGAGCTGACGGGTATGTTTTTTCCATCAGACAACAACCAGAATTCCTTGCTTCCTGAAAGGATATCTTCCCGTGTAATGACATTAGCAAACTGGTTATATTTTCCGGTTGCTAATTTTAGTGTCAACCGATCAGTCAGGTAATAGGATAGAGATGCCCGGGGCTCATAATAAATTTGTTTTGTGGATTCAAAATAACTCATTCGGATGCCCGGAATGAAATTCAATTTATTGTTAAATAATTTGAACTTGTTTTGCAAATATCCACCCGCTAATAGCGCCTTATTTTTTTTGTCCAGGATGGTGGTTGTATCATTTTGTGCATAAGAATAATGAATGTCGTAATATGTTCCTGTGAACCCCCATTGAAGCTGGCTCATAGGGGTTAGATCTAATTGATAGTCGGATTTTAAGCTAAAATCATTAAGATCGTTGTTTTCAAAAACACCGTTTTTGGTGGTGATATCATCCCCATTTTCATCTAGGGTAGTTCGCTCCATTGAGCGATCCCGATTGCTGTAAAAATTTGAATAGCTCAGGACAGTATTACTGTAAAATTTATCTGTCCATCTTCTTGACCACTTTAAACTGCTGCCTGCATTGCCATATTTCGTAAGGTCAGTGGAGCTAAAACTGAAAGGGGTATTAAAATTTCCACTAAAGGAAGGAAGACTGGAATTATCTATGCTATTATCTAATTTATCATCGCCGTTGAAAATGCTAAGTGTAACTATGTCCTTTTCTGTTGGATGGTAGGTAAATTTTCCGTTCAAATCATAAAAAAAAGAAGTCACTTTTGCATTCTGACCAAATCTCCTTCCCCCTGGGCCTCCGATTTGTGTTATTGTAGAGGTTGAACTGCTTTTGCTGAATTTTTCAAAAAGCTTATTGTATAGTGGTCCTTTATATGACTTACGTAAAGCAATAATGGATGAAAATTTTTCTCCAATGGGTAATTCTGCCCATAGATTCATACTGAGAAGGCTTATATCCATTCCCATATTAAATTTTTTCTGATTGCCATCTTTTCCTGTGATTTCCGTCACGCTGGAGAGACGTCCTCCAAAACGGGATTCAAATCCACCTTTGTACAATTGAATATCCTTTATAGCATTAGCATTAAATGCGCTGAAAAATCCATATAAATGATCCACATGGTAAACAGTGATACCATCAAACAACACAAGGTTTTGATCCGGTGTACCTCCTCTGACATACAATCCAGAAGAAGATTCTTGTGATGCGCTTACACCCGGCATCAATTGGAATGAACGCATGACATCTTTTTCCCCGATGTTAGGGAGTTTCTCTATTTCTTTTGGCGTGATTTTTACAACACTGACGTCCTCTTTGCGAACCAGAACTACTTCTTCTTTTCCCGCTGTGACGGTGACAGTTTTTAGGAGATTGCCGGCAGGTGCTGCTTCTATAATAAAATTATTCTTTGGTAAGAAAGGTGAAAGACTCACTTCTGTCGTACTATAGCCGAGATATGAAACCATGAGTGTACAGGTGTCCGACGGAACTTTCGAAAGAACAAAATATCCATCAACATTAGTTGATACACCAGTAGTCGTGCCTTTAATAAATACATTAGCGAAGGGAAGCGTTTCACCTGTGGATTTATCTTTCACAATACCCGATAGCGTATAATTAAATGTTTTCGGAGGACCGTAATAGGTTTTGACAGATACCACAGTTTTCACAGAATCCACATTTAATTCATTATCATATTTTTTACTTTCTTCATAATAGAATGTTCCGAAAGTATCATCTTCTTTTGCAGGTTCCTGATCATACGCTGCAATATCTTCTTTAAATTCATCAGCGATTTTAAGACTTGCTTCATTATATGCAAACCGAATCGTTTTAAACGTATTCGCTGGAATTGCTTTTTGAAAGTCAGGAGCAGTAAGTGCAGGATCATAAACAAATAAGAAAATATTGTCCCTTCCGCATTTATAATGCCAGGTGACAAAACTGACAAGGCCATTCATGCAATAAAGTGAATTATTTAGTGTTGCACTTTTATTCGGAATGTAAACGAATTTATAATTTATGAATACTGGAAGATATTTTAGACTATCAGTCTGAAAGGTTTGAAAAGCAGTTTCATTAGGTTTCCCCAGCACAAAAATATAGGGTCGTCTATAGGATTTGTAATCATTGTTTGGAGCATAACAAATATATTTAAGATAGCAGATGCTTTCCTCATTGCTAAATGCATGCTCTTCGTAATTCAGATCCTGTGCAAAAGCATTTCTTCCTGACAGGAGTAGGAACAAAAATATTGGAAGTACAATCCTTATAATTTTTAATTTCATACTCATTAGGTGTATAAATTGGCAGAGAAGCATAAAAATTTCAGTAGAGTGATTTTGCCAAATGAGACAATAAAAATTCTCTACTGCTTATATTCAGATAGTCTACAGCGAAAAAGAAGAACAAACACAGTTTTTGTACTCAGAAGTATTATCTGAGAGCGTGTATAGTTGGATGAAGCAAATATGAAATATTTTTCAATGGGATTTTAATCAAATATACACTGACCGTAAGTGTGTAGACGTGCACTTGAAATGTAGAGAGCAAAGATTGTATCCTAAAACTTAATATCCTGAAAGAAGTCAAATTTTAGGTAGTATCTCAAATTTGGTATCACTCAAAGCAATGCCATTTAGATATTCCATTTTCATCATGCAAAACATGGCCAGGATCAGAAATGAAATTTATGCCGGCAAGGTATCCGGGTTAACCATTTTGAAGAAGGATTCTTTGTAAAAGTCGCCTAAAGGGATTTCGGCATTATTCAGTTTGATTATATTATTCCGAATGGATAAGATCTTATCTGTAGCTACAACATAGGATTTGTGGACCCTCATGAATTTTTTAGCAGGCAGTTTTTCTTCCAAGGCCTTCATGCTCAAACGGGTAATTATGGGTCTCACTTCATGATCAAGATAAATTTTTATATAATCTTTCAGGCCTTCAATATATGTGATATCCCTGAATTGAATTTTTACGAGGTTATATTTTGCATAAACAAAAAAGAATTCCTTTTCAGGATCTTCCAGTGAAGCATTTTTTAACGCATGATATTCCCGGGACTTATTTACGGCTTTCAGAAAACGTTCAAAAGAAACTGGTTTGACAAGATAGTCCAGCACATCTAGTTCATATCCCTCCAGCGCATAGTTTTTATACGCAGTGATAAAGATAATCATAGGCCGTGTCGGCAATGATTTAACAAATTGCAGACCTGTTAGCCCCGGCATTTGAATGTCCAGAAAAATTAAATCAATTTTCTCATTTTGCAATACTTCCGTGGCTTCAAAAGCATTCTTGCATTGTTTTATCAATTGTAAGAAAGGAATCTGCCGGATATTGTCTTCCAGGAGATCCAGTGCGAGAGGCTCATCGTCCACAGTGATACATCGCAGCATTACAATTTGATTGAGAGGTTAACTATATGTTCGGATTCGTTTTGTATTATTTCAAGCAGAGCATCTGGATACAGGAGGCTGAGTCTTCTTTTTACATTCTGTAAGCCAATCCCTGAACTTTTATCTTTTTCTTCCGGAAATGGATTGTATTTATTTTTTACATTAAATTGTAATTGCTGTCCTGTCACAATCAATTGGATATGGATCTCCGGATGTTCTATAAAAACAACTCCGTGTTTAAATGCATTTTCCACAAATGGAATGAGTATCATAGGCACTACCTCTAAGGGAGTGGAAATAGAAATTTCTTTTTCAAAATTTATGTGGACATCATTACCGAATCGAAGCTTTTGTAAATCTATATAGTTGTCAAGGTATTCAATTTCCTTAGTAATGTTAATTTTTTCATCATCAGATTCATATAACATATACTGCAGAAGACCGGATAGTTTTAATAGGGCGGGTTCCAATAAATCAGATTTCTTCCTCGCAAGTGAAACCATGTTGTTTAGAATATTGAATAAAAAATGCGGACTTACCTGTGATCGTAAAAATGAAAGTTCTGTTTTAAGATTTTCTTCAGCTTTTTCTTTCCGAAGTTTTTCCTCAAGTATATTTTTCTGAATATAATAAAATGCCGTACTTGACAATAAAATGAAAGTACTAATAAAAACAATTATGCCAGATGGAAAAGGAAATGTATGATTTGGGAAAATGGTATTTCGAATGGCTATATTGATTAAGGCAATGATATATATACTTATGCCGGTAAGCATCAGATAAATAGGCCACTTTCTTCTATTGAAAAATTGTGGAATTAAAAAGAAGGCATTGAGATAAAAAAGAGGGATGAATGATAAATTCATCAAAGTGGATACAAAGCGTAAATATTCTCTATTGGGAAGCTGCTGAAAAACAAGATCACCAGGCGGGGGAGAGGTTTGTCTCAGTACTACCGGCAAAATAAACAGGATGATCCAGGCTGATATGTGAATGGAGACAATAATAAATTTGGAACGTAGCAACTGATTGATGGACATCTTCTCAAAGATAGTCGATACCCACACACAAAAGCATTAAGTGTATACATACGCCCTGATTCTGTATATCAAACAGAATGAAAATTGACAATCTATATCCCTTTTATCATTCCCATCAAACTCTCCGGATCTAACAAACTTCCCATCGCTATAAAGTGCGGATTCAGTAGATCTTCTTTATTATACATCAAAGGGGCAAGCGTCCGGGCATCAATCACACTTCCCCCCGCTTCTTCAAGTATGCATTGTGCAGCAGCTGTATCCCATTCCATCGTAGGTCCATATCGCGGATAAAAATGGGCCTCCCCATCCGCAATCAATAAAAATTTTAATGAACTACCTACCGAAACAATTTCAGGAGATTGCAGAAGCGAAATAATCTTTTCAGTTCGCGGATCACGATGACTCCTCGAGGCCACAACTTTAATTCCCTCATCCATCAGATAGAATGGCTTTGTCCGTAATGCTGTTTTTTCATTCGAAGAGGTGATTCGATATGCACCATTACTTTTTTCAGCCATATAAGCTAATCCTGTACACGGAACAAATACAAAACCACCGACAGGATGATATCCATCCATGTAAGCAATATTGATTGTGAATTCCCCATTACGTTTTATAAACTCCTTTGTCCCATCAAGCGGATCAACAAGAAAATATTTTCCATATCCTTTCCTTTGTGCATACTCAACCTGCTTACTTTCCTCCGATAGCACCGGAACTCTCGGATACAATTCAGCCAATCTCTTTACAATGATTTCATTCGATCGCTTATCCGCTGCAGTCAATGGACTATGATCCGCTTTAACTTCTGTCTGAAACCTATCCACATCAGCATAGATTTCAAGGATAGCCTCACTGGCTTCGAGAAGAATAGGTAGAATTAATTCTGTCATTCTGGACATATCCTAAGCAAGGTGAGAAAAAAGGATGATTTTCAATAGCTGAGCCCTGGTAAACCCTAGTGGCACTACTAGTAGTGCCACTACTAGTAGTGCCACTAGGCCTTAAGTGCTTGATAACCAATAGCCTCAAATAGTTATTAACATGCCGAAACCTTTGACTTGGTTGATAACGAAAAAGACTATTTCCGATGACCAATGTTGGTGCTCACACCTTTACTATTATCTTTGGAAAATGTCGCTTCTGAACAACCAGTCCATTGCAAATTTGCTGAAACTTAATTTCGCAATTGTTTCTTCCTTACTTTTTATAAGTCTTTTTTCAGCAAGCTCAATTGCTAATGCCCAACGCCCCATCTATAAAATCACCGCTACGATAAAAATAATGGGTAGCAACATCATGACAGGTACCATCGACATCACCTGGACCAATCGTTCAAATGCACCGCTGGATAAATTGGGAATACATCTTTGGCCAAATGCTTATAGTGAGAAAAACACAGCATTAGTCAAACAAATGGTAGAGCAGGGTCATTTTGATCTTCTGCATGCCCATGATGATGACCTGGGTGGCCTATACAATCTGGCATTTACTTCATCATCCGGTTTACCTCAAAAATTGACACTCGATGAAAATAATATCGATATCGGTTGGATCAATTTGATTACACCACTCAACCCACACGCGACGATTCATCTATCATCACCATACACTTTGATCATCCCTAAATCTTTCTCAAGAATAGGCCGCACCGGTGATGCATATCAACTCACGCAATGGTATCCACACATCGCAGTGTATGACGATCAAGGCTGGCACATGATGCCTTATCTCGATCAGGGCGAATACTACAATGACTTCGCAGACTATGAGGTATCCATTAGCGTTCCCCAACGATATAAAGTTGCAGCGACTGGTGTACTTCAATCGACAGAACAAAAAGGAGATTTATTTCAATGGAATTTTCAGGCATCAAATGTGATTGATTTTGCTTTTTTTGCAAGCCCTACTTTTCGTCATGAAACACTCAAAGTAAATGTCGGTGCAAAAGAGCCTGTCGAATTAAATATTTATACCGATTCATGGAATAGTGAAAACTGGAAATCCGCAGTTCTTTATGGCGAACGTGCATTAAAGTTTTATAGTGATTGGCTTGGCCCATATCCGTATCCACAGATGAGCGTCGTGGATGCCCCATTCAGCAAAGGTGGTTTTATGGAATATCCGATGGTAGCACAGATCGGAGCCACAGTCGATGCCACAGAACTCGACAGAGTGATCGCTCATGAAATTGGACATACATGGCTCTATGGCATCCTTGCCAGTGATGAGCGGACTAACCCGTGGCTTGATGAAGGATTCAATTCATTCATGGAAGAACATTACATGAAGGCTTATTACAAAGACGCGGATGAATCTGTATTTCCTTCATTACTACGTGATCGTCATTCAATGCCAGATAATATTGCATTAAAACACGTAGTAAGATTCAATGGTG
>JBATMM010000290.1:0-3052 GCA_049289835.1 Saprospiraceae bacterium
GAGTAACGAGTAACGAGTAACGAGTAACGAGTAACGAGTAACGAGTAACTACTAATGAGTAATGATTAGTAAGAATGATCGTAGAGACGGCGAATTATCGCGTCTCTTAATTAGCGGTAAGAAGTAATCACCCAGATTGTATTTCGTCTATAATCCGGCATCTAAAAAATCGTAAATCATAAATGAAAATTCTCATCACCGGTGGAGCCGGATACATAGGATACAGTCTGGTCAAGCAACTCCTTGAGGATGTGGATCAATTACATTCGATTATGATCTATGACAATTTGTCCAGACGGAATTATAGTTTTTTTACAGAAGCTAAATTTGATCACAAGCCTGTCAGGCTGATCCAGGGGGATATACTTGATGGAAGGATGCTTCAACAAGCATTGGAGGGAGTGGATTGGGTGGTTCATCTTGCTGCAAAAGTCACTACTCCGTTTGCGGATTCAGATGCACATACATTTGATCAGGTCAATCATTGGGGATCTGCGCAATTAGCGTATGCTATAGAAAAATCATCTGTATCCCAGGTCATCAATCTGAGCAGTATATCTATATATGGAGATCACCCCCATCCTGTGCGTGAAGACACTCTTCCTAATCCACAATCTTTTTATGGCCGCTCAAAATATGAAGGTGAAAAACAAATAAATGTCCTCAGTCGCAACCGAAAGGTCTACACGCTTCGATCAGGGAATGTATATGGTTATAATCCAGCCTACCGAATTGATGCTGTTGTCAACAAGCTTCTTTTTCAGGCTAATTTCCTGGGGAAAATCACAGTGAATGGAAGCGGTGAGCAGCAGCGAAGCTTTATCCATGTGGATAAAGTAGCAAATGCTGTTGTTCGTATCATTGATGGCAACATTGCACCGGGTACTTACAACCTGGTGGAACACAATCTTTCGATCAATGCGATAGCTACAGAAATACATGACCTGTATCCCAAGCTTGATGTTATCCACGCCAATCACAATATCAGGATGAAGGATGTCCTGACTGCTGTGCCTTGTACTATATGGTCTCAAATATCCCTTCCGGCCAGGTCAATGCATGAAGAATTGTCTGATTTTAAAGCCCATTTTTCATTTTAATGCGTTGGAGATCATATGGTTGCAGGAGAAAAATCCTGCAACGGCTTGTGGTTACAGGAGAAAAATCCTGCAATGGCTAGTGGTTACAGGAGAAAAACCCTGCAACGGCTTGTGGCTGCGCGAGTAAACTCCTGCAACGGCTGATTGCCCTTGTTGGAGTTTGCTCCAACAAAATTCGGTACTGCCTGACAGCCATAAACTTACCTGAGAAGACCTGTTGATTTAAGCTTAGTGGCCTCAATACTAAGCAGAGTCCGAAAGTTTAGCTTAATTATAGCTATCTTTGCAGCCCTCCGGGCTAAAGGGGCCCAATCCGGTGCATATATTTTGATGATCTAAGGATAAAATATACAATGAGTATTAAGAAGCGAGTGTTGTTCCTTACGCAGGAAATGTCACCATATACTGATCTTTCGGAGATTTCGGAGATAGTTAAAAAACTGCCTTTATATACCCAGGACAATGGTATGGAAATAAGGGTGTTGATGCCCCGGTTTGGAAGTATCAACGAGAGAAGGCACCGCCTTCATGAGGTAGTCAGGTTGTCAGGGATGAATATTATCATCAATGATGATGACTATCCGCTGATCATCAAAGTGGCTTCCCTTCCGGGTGCAAGACTCCAGGTTTACTTCCTGGACAACGAGGAATTTTTCAAGAGAAAATTCATGTTCGAGGACCAGGCGGGCAAGTTGTTTGATGACAACCAGGACAGAATGGTTTTCTTTTGCAAAGGTGCGGTGGAAACCGTTCGCAAATTTGGATGGGCACCTGATGTGGTGCATTGCCATGGGTGGATGACTTCTTTGGTTCCATTTTACCTTAGGACAGCCTATAAAGATGATCCTCTTTTTAAGAAGAGTAAGATTGTTTATTCAGTCTATAACGAAAGCCTGGAATCGAATTTCAATAAAGATTTCTTTACCAAAGCTTCCATCAATAATCTGCAACCGAAAGACCTGCTGGCATACCAAAACGGCACAGGACACGTTAAGCTACACAAAGGCGCCATGGAGTATGCAGATGCTTTGATCCAGGGTGCAAAAAAACTTGATGCAACACTGGCCAAAGAGATGAAAGCCACGAATAAACCTTCACTTTCTTATCACGACATGGACAGCTATTTGCCGGCTTATTTCGATTTCTACAAAGGGCTGATGAATTAAACGATTCAGCCGAGTAACCCAGGATTTTCATATGGCATTATACAAAAGACTTCTTTTTGTCCTGACTTTATTGGTTTTGGTACTTGCATCCTGCACAAAACCTGTTCTCATCGGGTCTGATTTTCTTGAAGATGAGAAAGCATCACTGAAGTTTAAAGACGATTTTTCTTTATCCTTTTTTACGGAAAAGACTGATAGTGTCATTGTGCACAGCGCAGATGTCACCAGTCAACTTTACACCTATCTGCTTGGAGAACTTAATGATCCTTTTTTCGGTAAATCAACATCTGAAATATATGCCCAACCTATCTTACCTACTGTTGGCACAGTACTCTTGGGAGCTACTTTAGATTCGGTTGTTTTGGAATTAACATATGATACATTGGGAAACTATGGTTCCCTGACAGATCCGGTAACGATTGAAATACGCAGAATGACTCAACGTCCTGATTTTAATACTGATTATTTTTCTGATCAGATATTTGATTACAATACAATGGAAATATTGGGTTCAAAAACATTTGTTCCAAAACCTAAGGATAGTGTAACTGTGATCAGACCTTCTGATACTCTAATACTGCAACCTCACATCAGGATACCACTGGAAAAACTTCGATTCAGTGATATCACCTCACAGGATTCAATTGTATATCAACATTTGGATAGTTTCCTGACTTATTTCAATGGCCTCTATATCAAAATGACGAATACCAACAATACAATGCTTGGTCTCGATTTAGTCAATTCTGTGAGTGGCCTGTCATTCTATTACACCAAAGATGGGTC
>JBATMM010000291.1:0-26864 GCA_049289835.1 Saprospiraceae bacterium
AAGCAATCATTTACTACCAGATTGTTTATAGCACGGCTATTAATTCCATTTGTATTGGTTGTAAAGTGAATATTTCTTGCCAATATGGTTGGAGAATAAGTTACTCCCCTAAAGGAATTAATACCAAGTTCATCATAATTAGCTAAAGCTGTTTCAGGATCAAGATAAGCATCAGAGTTGTCCCAATACTTTATGCATGCAGAAAAAAAGAAAATATTAAATGGCTTGAAATCACTTTTCATTTTTTCTAATGCACTTAAAACTTGAGCTTCAGTAGCTCCATCTGATCCATTGGTTTCTCTTACTATCACAGGATAAATTTTAATATAGTAAGGACCGTCATTTCCAGTCTTCTTTTGTGATGGGTAGCCGGAAAGAATATCATAGGAAGGAGCACTTGTTCCACAATTCTGCGAAATGATTGTAGAATATGGAAATAAACTTAGTAGGCAGAGAATTTTGAAACAAGCAAACTTTCTCATTTTCTTTTTGATGAATCCAGTTTGAAATACTGGTAACTGTAACGGGTTAAAGCTAGAACTGAGTAAGGTAGGGGGAGACAAAGTAATGTGTGAATTACTGTACTGTCTCATGATAAAAATATTTAAAGGTTAAATCATTGTACTATATTAAACAAAATTTTCTTCAAAACAAAAATTAATTGAAACTTTAACATTTTAAGACATTATAATTTTTTTTAACCAAAATGATTATGAATGATTGTTAAAGAACATCTTATGGATTGTTTTCTATGTAATAATAAACAGTGAAATATTTTTGATTTGGGATTTCCGCAGAATTTGACATTACATTTTTTTATAATTATAATTATGATGTAAAATTGAGATCACTTAGGGGTTTTCCCTTAATTAGCATCAATCACCTTTCCCGATCCTGAGATTTCAGAGCTGATATGCGGATGTCCTTTATAAAAAACATCCCCGCTACCCGAAATAAATGCATCAAGATCTGAAGTCACATTCACTTCAGCACTTCCACTTCCGGTAATGCGAACATCAGCAAAGTCACATTGCAGATTAAATGATTTCACCCAGCCGCTTCCGGTAATCTCAGCATCAAGATTTTTTATCGATCCTTCAAACAAAGCATTTGCAGATCCTGAGATTTCAAGATCGAGATCATCTGTCACCAAAGCAAAGTCCAATTCGCCAGAACCGGAGAGGCTGATATCCATATTTGCATTTTGATGGAAATTACTTTCTCCGTAGATATAGCTGCTGCCCGAACAATCAAGGTCTTTGATTTCAGGGACGTATATTTTGATCACAAGATTGTCCGGATGGTTGCCATGTTCGTCAATCATCAGTTGGCTATTCACAACATTGACCTGGATATCATCTATATCCCTTTGGCGTCCAGTCAGACTGACCTGGAAAATATCGGATTGAATAATACGCATATCTGAAGATGAGTTCAGACTGATCCGATCGAATGGCACAGTGTCCAGAGTGACCTGTACTTCCTTGATTCCATCTTCAGGTTCACAAGACATGAAGCCGGCTAAAAGGATAGGGATAAGGAGTAAAAAGTTAGTTTTCATAAGCTTGAAATACCTGTTGAATAATGGCTCAAAAATAGAAGGGGTCCTGACGCGGATGTGCTGTGAGAATGTTAAGCTGGACGAACTTGGCGTTAAACTGTGTTAATAAGCCTATTGTCATTACTTTTGCACCCCTAAAAGGATAACAGATGGGTAGGATATTTGAAGTCAGGAAGTCAACGATGTTTGCCCGGTATGACCGGATGGCCAAGCAGTTTACCCGTATCGGGAAGGAAATCGCCATATCCGTCAAAGCCGGAGGACCTGAACCAGGCACCAATTCTTCTCTCCGTCGCGCCATTCAAAATGCCCGGAGTGTCAATATGCCCAAAGACAAAATAGAAGCCGCTATAAAGCGTGCGATGGGCAAAGACATGGAGAACTATGAAGAAGTGATGTATGAAGGCTACGGCCCACATGGTATCGCTATCATCGTCGAAGCCGCTTCAGATAATATCGTCCGGACTGTCGCCAATGTGCGATCCATTTTCAATAAAGGAAATGGCGCCATGAGCACCAGCGGAAGTGTGAGTTTCCAATTCAATAAAATGGGTGTTTTTAATCTTTCACCGGAAGGACTGAATGCAGATGATCTGGAACTTGAGTTAATCGATGCAGGTCTCCAGGAAATGGGGGAGGGCGTTGATGAAAATGGCAAGGAGGTATTGGTAGCCAGATGTGGATTCTCCGATTTCGGCAATATGCAGAAAGCACTTGAAGAGAGAGGTATTCCTGTACTGACATCTCATCTGGAATGGATACCCACCACCACAGTTGAATTATCCGAAGACCAGGCAGAAGAAGTCCTCAAACTTGTCGCTAAACTCGAGGCTGATGAGGATGTGCAGCGCGTATTCCATAATCTGGGATAAGCTGGAAGGAATATTGAATAAGGAATAGCGAATATCGAAGTGAGAAGGAGAGGTAGAGAACAAAAAAGTGGAAGTTAAAGGAAGAAGTAACTAAAAACTTCAAATTCAGTCGTCTTGTCGTGAAGGATGTTTTTTTTACTTCAAATTCAAGGCTCTCGTTGTTCAGACTTCATTTCCTGATTCAAATCTCGGTGATCTATATTCTTCTGTTCATTTCAACTTCTTATTCTACTTCCCTCCTTCTACTTCTCAGTTCGATATTCGCTATTCATTATTCCCTATTCTCTTTACTCCGCTTTCACAATTATCTCACTCCACTGCATTTCTTTCGAACTGATATGAAATGCGTAAAAAAAGGCATCTCCTGATTTCTCAGAAGATGCCTTTAGCATCACTATTGCATAAAAGCAACAGTATATTTTTTATTCAATCATCATTTTCTTTAAAAGCAATTCATGGCTATTTTCAATACGGACTGTATACACTCCGGCAGGAACACCATGTATATAAAGATGATCACTGCCTGACAGGGATGAAAGCACAATCTTTCCATCCATATTGATCAATGAAATTTTAGACCCCTGGGGTATTGATTTTCCATCGCTGTATTTGATATACAATATTTCTGATGCCGGATTGGGATAAATTAAGAGGCGATCCTGATCTGCATTTTTTGTGGCGGTCACCAAATAATCTATTTCATTTGAAAAAGTCTCACATCCTGATGTAAAAGTGGTGAGATGTAATTGGTAGATACCACTGACAGTCGGATGATATGTAGGATCATTTGCACCTGTAACAGGCACTCCATTAAGCAACCATTGAAAAAATCCTGATGTAACACCCGACACCAGATTGCCATTATCAACTGAAATAAAAAGCTCTGGAGGAATTACAGGCGTAACACCCGCAGACAATACCAGAGTTGAATCACCACATGCATCACGTCCCCGTACAGTCACCAGACCTGACTGAGTCCCGGCAATAAATTGTATTGAGGATGTGTTTGAATTCCCCTGTACAAACCAATCTGAAGGAAATGTCCAGTCAAACAAATCAACCCCACTAAACTCAACAACAAAGTTGACAGTGTCACCCGCACATGGTTCGAGATTTCCTCTTATCTCTGAGATCGAAGGCGGCGCAGTGCATGAAGAATATTTCACAATATTTCCACCGAACCCTGTCGCCCATGCAGCTTCCTGACCAGGTACTGCATAAATTCCAAGTAAAGCATCCGGTGATTCATGAGAGAGATACCAACTGGCACCACCATTGTCTGTACGAAGTATCACACCATATCCATTGCTGCCTCCGGCGACCCATCCTATATTCTGATCCATAAAAGAAATGGCTCTCCAGAAAGTAGTGACTGGTAATTGTGATTTCGTCCAGTTTTGGCCACCATTGGAGGTATGCCATATGGTATCCGTGATTGACGAAGAGACCACCCATCCATCCGTAGGGGATGTAAAATGTACATCATTGAAATGATTCCGTCCGTCTTCATATTGAGTTTGCCATGTGTCACCTCCATTGTTTGTCACCAGGATTTTTCCATTCCATCCGGCAGCCCAACCAGCTTGATGATCAGCGAAATCAAGTGCAATAAGCTGATCAGATGGATTGTTATAAACTACACTCCATTGCACACCCCCATCGTTAGTCCTGTAGATCTTGCCATTTGCAATCGTCACGATGATCTCAAATTGATTGAAGGCTTTCAGATCGGTGATCTGTCCGAGGTTTTGTCCGATCACGGTCCAGCTATCGCCCTGATCCTGGGTCAGGAATACTTTGCCTGAAGAAGAACCGGCTACTGCTATTTTATCATCGATCATATTGAGGCCGAAAAAATTCTCATTACGGGGAAACTTAACAGGCTCCCATTTTGCACCACTATTTTTTGTCCGCATGATGGTGCCATCAGATCCGCCTGCCATACCCACAAATTCATTGTAAAAATTTGGTTCGAACAAAGTCTGTTTTGATGCAGGTATCTGATCTGTCCATGTCACACCATAATCAGTTGTGTAAAGGATAGAAATATATTTTCCGACCGTCCATGCTTCACCGTTTGCATTTGCCCATATTCCTAAAGTTTTATTGCTGTTGATGACGTTGGGATTTACTACCTGCCAAGATGCACCGCTATTAGTCGAAAAATATACCGAACCATTATTTAAGGATGTCCACAGGTTACTTTCATCTGCGACATGTAGATCATTGATGCCACCATCTACAGCAACAGGTTGTAACTGATTCCAGGTGACACCACCGTCAGTGGTCTTGAAGACAAAATCCCTTGATGCCAGGTATCCAATGTCGTCATTGAGCATATCGATCGAAGAGATCAATGGATGTTTTAATGGATCACGCAGATTCCATGTCGTTCCTCCATCAGTGGTCACGTATACTTGTGCATTATCAAAACTTCCATAGGCGACCCAGCCATTCATGAGACTTGTGAAATGTCCTGCAGTGACACCCATGCCGGGCATATTAAAGGCAAACCATAACAGGCCGTTGTCTGTGCTCCTTAACCCGAAATCGCTTCCAAGAGCGATGAGTGTTCCATCAGCAAGCGATTCGATCTTATAGACATTTGGAATATAATTGTGTGTTGTCTTCCACAATTTTCCGCCATCTTCTGTCAGAATTAAATTGTTGTCACCACCAGCCAGCATCAATTGACCTGCATGGCCGGGAACAACATAAGCTGTGGTCAATGTTTTTGTTGAATCCGTGCCTTTACCCTGGATCCATGTCTTCCCTCCATTTGTTGTTGTGAATATGGCTGCATCAGCACCGACAGCCAATCCATATTTCCCTTCAAAATCGACATCATACATCTGTGATAAAAATGGAAATGGATTCTGCCTCACCCAATCGCCGTTTTGCAGAGGTTCAACTGTCACCTCAAGAACATTTGAAGTCGTCACGCAGCCGGATGTGAAAGTAGTATACATCAATTGGTAAGATCCGCTGACAATAGGTTGAAACTGAAATTCATTTGCTCCTGCTATAGGTTCTCCATTTAACAGCCATTGAAAATATCCGGAAGTTGTATTCGACACGATTAGATCCTGATTGAGTGCGATGACCACATCAGGCATAGCTACAGGGGTAACAACCGCAGATAGTTGTACAGAAATATTCTGACATGCATTGGTACCATTTAATGTGATATTTCCGGACACAGATCCGGCAATAAATTGGATAGAAGAGCTATTTGAATTTCCCAAAAGGATCCATCCTGCAGGATAAGTCCATTCGAACTTATCCACATTATTCACTTCGGCCGTGACACTGACCGTGTCACCTGTACATGGCTCAGCATTGACTCTCAATTCAACAATCTGCGGAGGTGAGGTGCATGCAGAGTATTTAACAATATTGCCACCGTATCCAACTGCCCATACGGTCTCCTGCCCGGGTATAGCATATACACCCAGCAAGTCTTCAGGTGAAACATGGGTTGTATACCAACTCGCGCCTCCATCATCGGTGCGGAGGACAACTCCATAACTATCACTACCTCCGGCAATCCATCCTGTCTGGGTATTCATGAAAGAAATGGCGTTCCAGGAAGTTTTTACAGGCAATACATTTTTTTGCCATGTCTGCCCGCCGTTTAAAGTATGCCATATCGTATCTGTGGTATTGGAAGAAATAACCCATCCTTCCAGGTAAGATGTAAAATGGACATCTGAAAATTTATTGATTTTGTCTTTGTACAGCGTAGTCCAGGTATCTCCTCCATCATGCGTCACTAAGATTTTTCCGTTCCAACCTGCAACCCATCCTGTGGTATGGTCAAAGAAGTCTATTCCAAGAAAATGATCAGCGGCATTGTTAAACACAAGAGTCCAATTCACTCCGCTATTTGTGGTTTTGAATATTTTACCATTTTCAGTTGTCATTAAGATTTCATATTGATTGAAAGATTTAAGATCGGATATCGGTCCCAGCGCAGGACTTATCACATTCCATGAATTTCCCTGATTCAACGTCAGAAAAACTTTTCCTGATTTCGAACCTGCGACAGCCACCTGATCATCAACCATTTCAAATCCCTGAAAATGTTCACTCAATGGAAAAGTTATTTTTTCCCATTTGGCACCACTATTCGTAGTGCGTAAGATTGCGCCATCAGATCCACCGACCATACCTACAAATCCATTTGCAAAGCCTGGTGCAAACATGGTTTGTTTTGCAGCAGGTATCTGATCAGTCCAGTCTTTTCCAAAGTTTGATGAATAAAGTATAGAAGAATATTTACCTACCATCCAGACTTCGCCCTGAAGGTTTGCCCATATGCCTAATGTCTTGTTAGCGTTAAGCAGTTTAGGATCGATTTGAGTCCATACACCGCTTGTCGAAAAATATACGGATCCGTCATTCATGCAAGACCATAAAACTCCATCATCGACTACACACAGATCGCTGATTCCGCCTTCCGCTGCAATGTCCTGCAGGGGCAACCAATGATAACCACCGTCAGTGGTTTGATAAATAAAATCTGTAGACGCTAAATATCCCACCTGGTCATTGACCATTTGGATCGAATTGATCAATGAGTGTTTCAATGGATCACGTAGACTCCAGGTGGTTCCACCGTTAGTGGTGACCCATACCTGTTGTTTGAATTCAGGACCTAGTGCTACCCAACCATTCATCAGGCTGGTAAAATGTCCTGCTGTCACACCCATGCCTGGCATATTGAAAGCAAACCAAATCTTTCCTTTGTTGAAGCTCTTAAGACCAAAATCACTTCCCAGAGCTATAAGTGTACCATCTGGAAGTGATTGGACTTTATATGTATTCGGGATATAATTATAAGTTGTCTTCCATAATTTTCCTCCGTCTTCTGACAGAATCAAATTGTTATCACCACCGGCCAACATAAATTTTCCGGATGTGCCCGGAACGACTAATACAGTGACTAGTATTTTAGTTGAATCCGTTGCCTGCCCTTTTACCCAGCTTTTCCCGCTGTTCGTTGTCGTATAGATCGTAGCATCAGTTCCTACAGCCAGACCATAGGGCCCATCGAAATTAATGTCATGCATCTGTGAAAGAAAAGGGAAGGGATTTTGACGAACCCATTCTTGCGCAAAGGAGAGTTGAGACAATAGGAGGAGGCAAAAAGACAGGAATAAGCTTTTCATAATATGTTGATTTAAATGGGAATACGCAAGAGAAATATACGAAATTGAACACAAAAGGAAGATAGTAGTTCACCTTATGTGATGAAATAAAAGAGCAGTCTGAATCTTGGGTTCAGAACTTTATACGGTATAAACACAATAATTCAAATAGAAAAGGTTGGCTATTCGGATAAGTATTGGACTTTATCTGAATACATATCTCCTTAAGGTTGTAGGGTATGTATTCATTTAACTGTAATTGAAGGGAGCCGGTGTATTTCCTCCATCGACAACAAACTTCCAGGTCCCATCCTGCAGCCGGGTTGAAGAAAAAGAAAAGGCCACCGATTGGTGACCTTTCTTTTTGCGGACCGGACGGGACTCGAACCCGCGACCTCCGCCGTGACAGGGCGGCATTCTAACCAACTGAACTACCGATCCAAAGCCTCTTTTTAAGAGAGTGCAAAACTATAAAATCTTTGTAAAGCTTTTAAAGTATTTCAAAATCTCAAACCTGATGGAGCTGAAATATTTGGTTAATTATCTTATTATCAGATTGTTGCAAACTAATATTTCCATAAAGAAAGGATATTCCCGGAGTGGAAATGGTAGAGTATTGAACATGTAAAAGTTCCAGAATGAAGATTCGATAAATTTTTAGCCGGAAATTTTCCTAATAACATGATGTAATTATAAAGAACCATCATCACGGATGCATGATATAAAGAAATACATCAAATCAATTTCAAAAAGGTTAAGCCTGGTTTTATTTTATTATGATTTGAATCATTATGTCAGATGAGGTATGTCATGATCAAGGTTCGGTTTTGATCCTAAATTAGTACGAACAAAAATCCATTACCATGAGAGATACATATAAAATGCTGACAGCATTTGCTCTGGGAGCAGCTGCCGGTGCAGTACTAGGTGTTTTGTTTGCACCCGATAAGGGGAGTAATACCAGATTAAAAATGAATAAAAAAGGCAGGGAAATGGTTGATGAGGTGAATGAACTTATGGATAAAAGCAAAGACAAGTTTACTCATCTTAAAAGTGATCTTGTAAAGGCAAGGAAAGAACCTGTCGAAGACATGAATTAATATTTTGATCAGGTATCCACCTTATCAAAATAGGGCATTAGGGAATAGGGGTCAATGTATTTAGGCATTGATCCCTGATGCTCTTTTTGAATATTCAATGAAATGGACTTTTGCGATGATTTATATAGTGGATCGTCATTAAACTTATCAACTACATGATTGGAATATTATCTGACCAGGAGATTGAAGATGTTTTGGATGAAAATATATTTGGACGTATAGGGTGCAATGATGGTCACAAAACCTATGTAGTGCCCATCAATTATGTGTATGACGGACAGCATATCATCGCACATTCTATAGAGGGTATGAAAATCCAAATGATGCGCAGAAATCCTAATGTGTGTTTTGAAGTTGACGTCATGCATAATTATACAAACTGGAAAAGTGTAATCGCATGGGGACAATACCAGGAATTGACAGGTGAACGTGAAAGATACCAGGCCCTGAAATTATTTGTAGACAGAATGCTGCATTCAAAAATCAGTAAGACAGCCATCCCGCCTGAAATTGTGGCTAAAAAAGTCCATCCTTATGCGGACGGAGTGATCAAACCCATTATTTTCAGGATCGTCATCACAGAAAAAACAGGGAGGTATGAAAATGAATAACTTGCATCATGCCTCAAATTATTACAGTCACCTTCAGTCCATGTATTGATAAAAGCACTACTATTCCTATAGTGCTGCCGGACAAAAAACTGAGATGTACTTCACTTACACTCGAGCCCGGTGGTGGAGGCATCAATGTAGCAAGGGCCATTCATCGGCTTGGCGGAGAAGCTACAGCCATTTTTCCTTCCGGCGGATTTACGGGTAAATTCTTTAACCATCTACTGGAAAAAGAAAAAGTCCCATTCATCAGCGTTGAGATGGATCATGAAACAAGGGAAAGCATCACGATTCTTGAACTTTCTACCAATAAACAATACCGATTCGGATTGCCGGACAATGGGTTAAGTGAAAAGGAGTGGGGACAATGTTTAAATGCTGTGGAAGAATGTAAAGATGTTGAGTTTATAGTAGCCAGTGGCAGTTTGCCTCCGGGGGTGCCGTTAGATATTTATGCACGCCTTTCAAAAATTGCCAAAGCTAAAAATGCAAGATTATGTGTCGATACATCGGGTGAAGCGCTGAAACATGCTGTCAATGAAGGTGTATATTTAATAAAGCCAAACCTGGGCGAATTGAGTGCTTTACTCGGAATGGAAAACATAAAAGAAGAAAATGTAGAAAAATTAGCTAAAGAAATAATTCTCAATAAAGGATGCGAAATCATAGTGGTTTCCATGGCCGGTGACGGTGCTATCCTTGTGACTGAAGAGGTAACCTATAAAGCTAAAGCACCTGATATGCCGCATCTTAGCACAGTAGGAGCAGGGGACAGCATGATGGCAGGAATAGTTTACAGTATTTCAAGAGGATGGAACCTGCAGCAAGCTTTACGATACGGTGTGTCGTGTGGCACAGCGGCAACAATGAATCCCGGGACGGAATTGTGTCATAAGGAAGATGCAGACTTACTATATTCCAGGATTACAGATTCAGAATAATCACACGTGTTGATGACGACCATCATCTGTCACATCGCCTATAATTTAAACCTTTAATGATATTTTAAAGTAATGAACCGTGATTTGGCTATCTATAGATTTTTAGATGACGCCGGAGATCTTTTCCGGTTTACCGGACGGTTTTTTCAGCAATGGTTCAAGCCACGATATGAAATAGCTGAGTTTATTAGGCAATGTTATATCGTAGGTTATAAATCGCTTCCACTTATTGGCCTGACGGCTTTTATAATGGGTCTGGTATTAACTATGCAACTGCGTCCCTCTATGTTAAAATACGGAGTGGAGTTCGAATTGCCAGCCATTGTAGGTATTGCTATAGTGAGAGAAATAGGACCTGTGATTACTGCTTTAATATTTGCCGGAAAAATCGGTAGCAGCATGGGGGCTGAGCTAGGTTCAATGAAGGTGACAGAACAGATTGATGCGATGGAAGTAAGTGGCACCAATCCGTTTAAATTTTTAGTTGTCACAAGGGTGATGGCCACTACATTTATGTTGCCTGTGTTGTTGTTATTGGGTGATGCTATTTCACTTTATGGTTCATATCTCGGCGTCAATATTCGTGGGGATACGAGTTTTACATTGTTCTGGACTCAGGTATTTAAAAATATTTCATTCAACGATGTCTTACCGGCTTATGTGAAAAGTTATTTTTTTGGTTTCGCAGTTGGCATGATTGGTTGTTATATGGGATATACGAGCAACAAGGGAACAGAAGGTGTTGGTAGTTCGGCTAATTCAGCTGTAGTGCTTTCATCCATTATTATTTTTTTCATTGATCTTCTGGCAGTTCAGATTACAGATGTCCTTGGATTTAATTGACAGGTATGATGACGGAAGTACAACAGGCAGTAAATAATGATAATTCGATGTCAATAACGAATGTTCTTGTCATCAGGCATTTGTATAAATCATTCGGTCAAAATCATGTGCTGATTGATTTTAACCTGGATGTCCACAAGGGAGAAAGTGTGGTCATCCTTGGAAAATCAGGTTCAGGAAAGTCCGTGTTGATTAAATGTGTCATTGGTTTGCTGAAGCCCGATCAGGGTACTATTGAAATGTTCAGACAAAACATACCGGATTTGGATCATGACGAAATAGATCAGGTACGAGCCAGGGTAGGATTTTTATTTCAGAGCAATGCGCTTTATGATTCTATGACGGTGAGAGAAAATCTTGAATTTCCATTACGGCGTCATTGGATCAAGGTCACACAGGAAGAGGTAAACAGCATGGTCATAGAAGCCCTTGAAGATGTGGGTCTGACGCACACTATCGACATGATGCCTGAGGAATTGTCAGGAGGAATGAGGAAAAGAATTGCATTGGCCCGAACATTGATATTAAAACCTGAAATCATATTGTATGATGAACCTACCACAGGGCTTGACCCGATCACAGCAAAGGAAATAATCGGATTGATGAGAGAGATACAGGCCAAATATGAAACGACTTCGGTCATTATTTCACATGACATGAATTGTATCAGGACTGCCAGTGACCGGGTTGTTGTTTTAATCGACGGAAAGTGTCATGCCATCGGAACTTATGATGAATTGAAACAGAGTATAGATCCAAAAGTGAATCATTTTTTTGAATGAATGTCATATGCAAAAACGGGGAATAAATAATATTAAACTGGGAGCTTTTGTCTTGAGTGGATTAGGCTTTCTGGTTCTGTTGTTATTTATGATTGGAAAAAACAGGAGTTTGTTTGGATCTACGTATACGCTGAAAGCAAGATTTGAAAATGTACAGGGCCTTGTAGCCGGCAATAATATCCGGTTCTCCGGGATCGAATCCGGTACAGTGAAAAGTATAAACATACTTAATGATACGACGATTGAAGTGACGATGAATATTGAGAAGAAGATGCAGGCCATCATTCGGAAAAATGCGTTCGCCTCTATCGGGACAGAAGGATTAGTGGGAAATAAAGTGGTAAATATCACTCCATCTCATACAGCAGGGGATCTGGCCATTGAAGGTGACTTATTGATCACAAAGCAGGCTATGAGTCCGGATGAAATGCTCCAAAACCTCAATAAGACTAATGAGGATATAGAATTTATCACGAAGGAATTAATGTCAACAATACAGCGAATCAATAATAGTAGTGCATTATGGTCTTTGTTAAATGATCCTTCACTGCCCACGGATGTCAAAATTTCACTGGGCAATATTCGATCAGCGACAGGTAAAGCCGCTCTCGCAGCTGAGGATTTTTACACATTAATCACAGACGTAAAAAATGGTCAGGGTTCAGTAGGCCGGATTTTAAAGGATACCTCCTATGCTCAGAATCTCAATGATGCCATTCTGAAGATAAAGGAAGCCGGGGATGAAGCTGATGCTGTGGCCAAAGAATTAAATAATGTTGTATCCGGGATACAAAAGGATATCAATAGTGGAAACGGAGCCATCCATTCTATGCTCAGGGATTCCATGGTAACTAAGAATATTAATGAAAGCCTTGAAAATATCCGACAGGGAACGGATCGTTTTAATCAAAATATGGAAGCGCTGAAACACAATTTCCTGTTCAGAGGTTATTTTAAAAAACTTGAAAAGGAGAATAAGAAGAAAAACTAATAAACCCGCTTTCTTTTAAGTGTCTTTTGTCATTTTTAGCCATGATGTTCATCAGTGAAGGTTCATTCTGATTTTGTTAGTTTCGTTTTATTAAATAAGATTGGCATGAACTGGTTCGTCACGATTTTTTATATATTCATTTGTACTCAGATTTTCGCTCAGGATGCAAAGGCCATCGTAAAAAAAGCGGATGATAAAATGCGGGGCAATACGATGAAAGCCGAAATGGTGATCAAAACCATCCGGCCTACCTGGTCGAGGGAAATGCAATGCAAAACGTGGATGAAAGGAAATAATCTGGCTATGATACTCATCCAGTCTCCTGCAAAAGACAAAGGCATTGTTTTCCTGAAAAGAAATAAGGAAGTATGGAATTGGTTACCATCACTGGAACGAAACATTAAGCTTCCACCTTCCATGATGACACAAAGCTGGATGGGTACAGATTTTACTAATGATGACCTTGTCAAGGAATCATCAGTCATCGAAGATTACGATCACCTGATCACAGGAGATACTGTGATCCAGGACAGGCCATGCTATATCATCCGGATGATACCCAGGCAGGACGCGGCTGTGGTGTGGAGTAAAGTCATTATTTGTATAGACAAGAAGGATTTCCTTGAATTGCATAGTCGTTTCTATGACGAAGATGGACAGCTTGTCAATACGATGAATAGTTATGATATAAAAATGATGCATGATCGTCTCATCCCGACCCGATTTGAAATGTTGCCAGCTGATAAAAAAGGTCAGAAAACAGAAATGATCTATAAAAACATTCAATACAATCTTCCGATTGATGACAATCTTTTTACGACCGGGAAAATGAAAACACTGAATTAGTATGTGGCTATTCACACTGGCATGGAAGAATTTGTGGCGCAACCGGAGCCGGACCCTTATCACGATGGCCTCTATTTTTTTTGCCGTTATTTTATCTGTGATCGCCAGTAGTCTTAAAGATGGTATTTTCGACAACCTGGTAAAAAATGTTGTAAGCTTTTATTCCGGATATGTGCAAATACATAAAAAAGGTTACTGGGATGAACAGATTTTGGATAATAGTTTTAAATCATCCATAGCGACGACACAAAAAATATTGGAGGACAAAAATGTGACAGGCATCACGTCAAGACTGGAATCCTTTGCATTAGCTTCTTCAGCAGACATTACGCAAGGAAGCCTTGTAGTCGGTATAAATCCCGATGAGGAGAATCACATCACCTTGCTTAAAGGTAAGGTTATCGAAGGTAATTATTTGAGAAATGATGATCAGTCTGTACTTCTCGCGCAAGGATTAGCTGAACGATTAAAATTAAAGGTATCGGATACGATTGTGCTGATCGGCCAGGGATATCACGGCAGTACTGCTGCCGGAAAATACCCAGTGAATGGAATAGTAAAATTTGGTTCACCTGCACTGAATGATAAAGCACTCTTCATGCCACTGACAGCAGCGCAGGAATTTTATGGAGCTGACGGTATGGTCACCACTTATATTCTCTCTTTAAAAGATAATAAAGCTCTTCAAATCACTGCTTCTTCTGTTCGTTCGGTTCTTGACGATGATTTCGAAGTGATGACCTGGGAAGAATTAATGCCGGAAGTGAAACAGCATATTCAATCTGATTCCAATAGCATGAAATATGTACAGGCCATTTTATACATGCTTATCTGCTTTGGCATCTTTGGTACGTTACTGATGATGATGGTCGAACGGAGATATGAAATGGGTATGCTGGTGGCCATCGGAATGAAGAAATCGAAGCTGATTATTTTATTGGTATTTGAATCTGTGTTGACAGTTATTATGGGTTGCATCCTCGGCATCCTGGTCAGCATACCTCTCGTATACTATTTTAAACAATATCCGATACGGATGGGTGGAGATACAGCCAAAGCATACGAACGTTTTGGATTTGAAGCTATTTTCCCTACGTCTACTGAAGCATCCCATTTTATATACCAGGGCCTGATCGTACTGGTTATTGGTTTATTGTTATCCCTTTACCCGATATATAAAGTTATCCGGCTTAATCCGGTGATAGCTATGAAGCGTTAAATAAAGAGTATGATTTTTATCATGGCATGGCGGAATATATGGCGCAATAAAATGCGGAGCATCATCATCATGCTATCCATTGCTATCGGCATGTTCGCAGGTATTGCTTTGCTGGCTTTGTATAAAGGCATGATGTCAAGTCGTGTCCGGACGGTCATCGATGCGGAGGTAGGACATTTGCAACTTCATGATCGTAATTTCAAAAAAGACTATGAGGCAAAATTTATAATATCTGACGGAGAACGTGTTTTAGAAACGATTGCATCTCTTCCTCAGGTCAAGCTTGCTGCGCCCAGGAGTATAACCAATGGCATGCTCGCGACGACGACCGGTAGTGCTGGTGTTCAAATAAATGGAATCATTCCTGAGAAAGAATATGATGTTTCACTTTTAAAGAAAAAAATAATTGAAGGAAACGGGTTTGATGTGGGCAGGAAAAATGAAATCATGATCGGTAAAAAGTTAGCGACTAAAATGAAATTGAAATATAAATCAAAATTAGTGCTCACGTTTACCGATACTACTGGCGCTATTGTTTCCGGCGCTTTTCGTGTCATTGCCATTTACCAGAGTGATAATGATCCCCTTGATGAGCGGAATGTATATGTGACGATGCCTGATTTGAATGCTATGCTCTCGACCGGAAATGCTTTTCATGAAATAGCTATTTTACTAAAGAAAGATGAAGATGTGAATATGACACAGGACTTAGTTCGTCAAAAATTTCCATCACTCGAGGTTGAATCATGGAGAGAAATTTCACCTGAAACGGATTTTATGGTAAAAACTGTTGACCAGTCTTCTTATATCATACTGGTCATTATCATGTTTGCTTTAGCCTTCGGTATTATTAATACAATGTTGATGGCTGTATTGGAACGCACACGTGAGATAGGAATGATGGTAGCATTAGGTACAAACAAGCTGAAAATATTTTTTCTGATATTACTCGAAACCATTTTTCTCACCATGGCCGGATCTCCGTTTGGAGTTTTACTGGGGTTGATCGTAACAAATTATTTCCATACGCATGGATTGAATGTATCTGGTTTGGGCAGGGAGATGATGAGCAGTTTTGGATTTGGTACAATGATTTACCCGGAATTTCCTTTCGAAAAACTAGCCGGATTGATTCTGATTGTATGTGGCACAGCTATTTTTTCCAGTTTATTTCCGGCACTGAAGGGTTTACGGATGCAACCTGTTGAAGCATTGAGAAGGTAATGAATTGACCAGGGTATTTTATGAAGAATGAAAATGGATGGATGTCTTTTAAAAGATATAAAAAATGAATACTGTCATTGACGCTCATAACATCAGTAAAGTTTATAATGCCAAAACAATTCCGGTTTTTGCAGTCAATAATGTTCACCTGCATCTGGAGCGTGGAGAATTCACTGCATTGGTAGGGCCATCAGGTTCAGGTAAAACAACTTTACTCAATTTAATCGGGGGGTTGGACAGGCCTGATCAGGGGAGTATCCTGATCAATGGTATTGACATTACAAAGTTATCTGCTAATGAACTGATTGATTTCCGGCTTCACAACATCGGATTTGTTTTTCAGTCTTTTAATCTTATTCCCGTTTTGACGGCGAAGGAGAATGTCGAGTTTATCATGCAAATGCAAAAAATGAAAAAAGCTGACCGGGAGAAAAGGATACAAGTACTCTTCAAACAAATAGGCCTGGAAGACAAAATAAATGAAAGGCCTTCGAAACTTTCCGGAGGGCAGCAACAACGCGTGGCTGTAGCCAGGGCGCTTGCTTCTAAGCCTCAATTTGTTCTGGCTGATGAGCCAACTGCAAATCTCGATTCGAAGTCAGCCTCTAATCTCCTTGATATTATGGCTGAACTGAATAAGGAAGAAAATATTACATTCCTTTTTTCTACACACGACAAGCGCGTCATCGACAGGGCAAGAAGAGTGATTACATTAGTTGACGGAAGCATTCAAAGCGATACTGCGCCTGTCTTGTTAAAACCTGAGGAAGAAGGGAAGCCATTATGAAAAGTATACTTTCACTCATTCCTGTCGTCATGATTTCATTTTCCGGTTTTGCTCAGGACAGTACGGATGTTGTTGCTAAAATTTCAATCAATGGATATATTAAAAACCTGGAAACACTCAGTTTTGATAAAGATTTCAGGGAATTAATCACCGGCAACCTGATCCACAACCGTATTAACCTGAAATGGAAACCAGCAAAAGGGATCAGTGCTGTTGTGGAATTTCGAAACCGTTTGTTTTGGGGTGAGCAGGTTAAGCTGACTCCGGGTTTTGCATCGCTGCTGAGAAATCAAAATGAAAAAATAAATCTGCAAAAAACCTGGATCAATGACAGATCATTAGTGCTGCATACAAATGTGGAAAGGCTGTATTTCGATTTGGGAAATGATAAATGGGATTTGCGATTGGGCCGGCAACGTATTAACTGGGGCATCAATACTACCTGGAATCCAAATGATATATTCAATGTATACAATTTTCTTGATTTTGATTATGAAGAACGGCCGGGTGTCGATGGTGGCAAAGTTCAATACATGTTTACCAACACGTCTGAAGCAGAAATAGCTTATGCCTTCACTGGCGCTGATCAAAAGAGTACCGGTGCGCTGAAATATGCTTGGAATAAATGGAATTATGATATGCAGCTTATAGCAGGTTGGTATAATGGCCATCTGACTTTAGGTACTGGTTGGGCAGGTTATATTGGTGATGGCGGGTTCAAAGGTGAGGCACAGTATTTTTTTAAAACAAAAGATTCGCCGGATCATTTCAATATGACGTTTGAAGGTGATTATTTGTTGAAGAATGGTTGGTATATCAATACCGGATTTTTATTTAATAATCATGGTTTATACAAGACTGTGAATACCTGGCAATCTATAAATCTTTCTCTTTCTCCTGAGAATCTGATGCCTACAAAATGGAATGTAATCGTCACTACGGCTAAAGAATTTAATCCTTTATTGTCTGCTACAGTAAGCATGATCTATGCACCGGGAACGAACCTGCTGATTCTGTTTCCTTCCGTGAAATATAGTATCGCCACCAATCTTGATGTGAACCTGGTGTGGCAATCTTATTTGGTTGAAGTAAACAGATCGTTTGAGGCTGTCAGCCATCAATGCTTTTTGAGGATGAAGTGGAATTTTTGATCACTATGCATCGCCTGGGCGGTCAATATTCTTCAAGGACGTATTCCGGAATACTTTATCCTGCTTTTCGCAGTTCTTTCAATTTATCCAGATAGTACATGACTTCTTCATCACTCACTTGTGTGAAGTCTTCATAAAAGGCACCTACACCAAAAAATTGTTCCGGAGTATACACCACTATAACCTCATCAACTACTTCTGAAAGTTTTTGAATAGCGCTTTGAGAGGCCACAGGTACAGCGATCACAATTTTGACAGGTTTACTTTTACGCAGCACATTTATTGTACCCAACAGGGTATTGCCTGTAGCGACACCATCATCAATCACAATTACTGTTTTTCCTTCAAGGTTTTCAGGTTCGCTATCACCCATAAATCTCTTGTGCATTTCTTTCAGCCTCGTACGGATTCTGACCAACTCCTGATCAATATATTCATCACTGACATTTGCGTGCGGAATGACAAAATAATCATGAAGGCTTGCAGCGCCAATAGCATATTCTTTGTGCAATGGGTGGCCTATCTTTTTTGTGAGTATGACTTCAATAGGGAGTCCTAATTCTCTGGCTACAACATAGGCAACAGGAACTCCGCCTCTTGGTACTGCTAAGACAATTCCTTTGCTGTTCTTGTACTTAAGCAGTTTTTCTGCCAGGAGAAAACCGGCTTCAAGTCTGTCCTGAAATCTGAAATTCGGATCCATGCTCATGCGTAAATGACAGGATGAAGGTGTGTTTCAAACCAAAGACCGGCAGCGATACACACTTCATCCATCTTTCCTTTTTCCTCAAATAAATGTGATGCACCTTCGATCACCTCTAATTTCTTTTCACAGTTGAGTTGTGCGTAAGCTTCTTTGTTCAGACGTAGGACATCCTGATCCAGGCTGCCAACAATAAAAAGCGTCGGTGCTTTCACGCCGGCCAATGCTTTCATCGCCAAATCCGGACGACCTCCCCTGGAAACAACTGCCTGAATCTGTGGTAATACCGAAGCAGCCTTTAATGCAGATGCAGCTCCTGTACTGGCGCCAAAATAAGCCAGCCGGCACCCCAGAGTTGAGGGTAGTTTTTCAAGCCATTCTGTAGCCCCGATTAAACGTGAAGTGATTAATTCGATGTCAAACCGGTTACGATATTCCATATCCTCCTCTTCAGTCAATAAGTCAAATAGCAATGTTCCGAATTCCATTTCCTGCAGGTAGTGCGCCACCATCTTGTTGCGTTTGCTCACCCGACTGCTACCGCTTCCGTGCGAAAAAAGGATGATGGAATCTGCTTTTTCAGGTAGGATAAGATCGCCCTTTAGTATTGTTTTGCCTACAGGTATGTTGAGTTCTTTTTGATAACGAATATCCATTTCTAATGCGTTTTAGAATAAAACTCAATAAAGATTTCACTGGTTTTAAAATTAAGTACAATCATTAACAAAAACAATGACCATCATCAAGCATTGTTGTGATAGCCATCATTGAATACCTGGGGCTTATTGTGTTATTTTAAAAAATGATTAGTGTTATTTTATCTAATCCACATGGAATAATGAAAGGAGTAAATCAATGGATGCAATTAAAAAATGTCATTATGCAACGCTATTTCACAAAAGAAGCAGTGGTTGAAGATGGAGCCATTGTTAAAGCGATTAAGAAAAATGCGTATCCTTTGAACAGCAAAGAGGATTTGCAGCCTTTATTTGACCGGATAGGTGATGCTAAGATTGTCATGTTGGGGGAAGCCAGCCACGGTACACATGATTATTACACCTGGAGGGCACATATTTCCAAAAGGCTGATTGAAGAAAAGGGATTCAATTTTATTGCCGTTGAAGGTGACTGGCCTGATTGTTATCGTCTGAACCGTTACATAAAAGGATATGATGTTGAAAATAAAAGTGCATTTACAGTTTTGCATGCATTCAATCGCTGGCCTACATGGATGTGGGCCAATTGGGAAATCGTAGCTCTGACCGATTGGCTAAGAAAATATAACACAGGTTTGCCGGCCAACCAAAGAGCGGGATTTTATGGACTGGATGTATACAGTCTATGGGAGAGTATGGAGAGTATAATTCAATATCTCAAAAAGACTGATCCGGGTGCATTGAAAATCGCAGAAGAAGCATTTTATTGTTTTGCACCCTATCGCAAAGATGAAGGCCGTGCCTATGGACATGCCAGCAGACTAGTCCCGGAGCTATGTCAGAATGAAGTGGTTGCATTGCTGAAAGAAATACGAAACAAACTACCATCCTACAATACAGATTATGAAAATGTGTTCAGTGCAGAACAAAATGCATTGATCACTGTGAACGCAGAAAAATATTATCGGACTATGGTGGAAGGTGGTCCGCATAGCTGGAATGTACGTGACAGACACATGGCTGATACATTGAATCGATTATTAAAATTTCATGGCGAAAATGCTAAAGCTATTGTATGGGAACATAACACTCATATCGGGGACGCACGTGCCACTGATATGACGGAGGACGGTATGTTTAATATCGGTGAGCTGGCCAGGCTTCAACATCACCAGGAAAATGTCGTTCTTGTTGGATTTGGTTCATTCAAAGGGACAGTGATGGCAGGCCGAAATTGGGGAGCTGAAATGGAATCAATGCCAATGCCAGATGCCAGAGAATCAAGTTGGGAATACCTGTTGCATGCAGCAGGCAAGGAGAATAAATTATTGTGGATGAGTGATTTTGCAGACAATGATATGATCATGGAAAATCATCTTGGCCATCGTGCCATTGGTGTAGTCTATCACCCCGAGCGTGAACAATATGGAAATTATGTACCCACTATTTTGCCATTGAGATATGATGCTTTTATTTATCTTGATCAGACAAGTGCTTTGCATCCTCTGCATATAGAGCCTGACGGACAACAGATCCCGGAAACATTTCCTTTCGGGGTTTGATCAATTGACAACCAAATTATTTAAGCATATGGATAAGAAAAATAAAACAGACAGGCCCTCTAAGCCTGGACCAAAAAGTCAACCGGAGGTCGTACCACAAGTCGATCCGGAAGAACCATTCAATCCTGATGAGCAACCCGATATACATCCTGATGAGCAACCCGATATAGATCCTGACGAAAATCCTTTTATCGCACCACCGGAAGAATTTCCTTCTCCCGGAGAAAGCATGACTATTTATTGATATGGACGATTCAATAATTCCCAACTTCTCAACAAAAGCAATTCATTTCAAATCATTGAAAATAAGCAGCACTGCTTTTAAGGATCATGAACCTATCCCGTCGAAATATACATGCGATGGTCAGGACATCAATCCTCCTCTCGACATAGATGACATACCGATGGAGGCAAAAAGTCTCGCGTTGATCATGGATGATCCTGATGCGCCGGGAGGAATGTGGGTACATTGGGTAGTCTGGAATATTCCGATCACGCATCACATCAGGGAAAATGAAAAACCCGGTGAAGAAGGATTGAATGATTCCGACGATCATCAGTATGGTGGTCCCTGTCCTCCTTCCGGAACACATCGTTATTTTTTTAAAGTTTATGCACTGGATACGTTGCTCGATTTGCCATCTGATACCAGAAAGGAACAATTGGAGAAAAAGATGAGCAAACATATTATCGCTTTTGGTGAAACAGTAGGATTGTATAGCAGAAATAAATAAATAAAAAGATGAGAAAGGAATTGCTGCCTGAACCTGAGGTGGATTCTGAAATACTCAAAAATATTTATCACAGAAGAGCCGTCAGAAAATATACCACAGAGTTGGTAGATCAGGCTGTCATCGAACAAATCATTGATGCGGGAAGGATGGCTCCCTCTGCCATAAATGAACAACCCTGGAAATTTTATGTGCTGACCGATAAAGAAACCATAAGTGCTTTTTCAAAAGAAATCAGGAAAGTAGCAGCCAAACATTTTATGAAATCAGGGCCGGGAAAGATTGTTAAAACGATAGTCAGCCTGCTGCACTTTCCACATAAAACTGATTTTTTTAAAAGCGGAGATCCTGTATTTCATGATGCCCCGGTTGTAATCTTCATCACAGCCCCTGTCGACAATGAATGGGCTGCACTTGATATCGGCATGTGTAGTCAGAATATGATGCTTGCTGCTAAATCGCTTGGCCTTGAAAGTTGTCCCATCGGATTCGGCAAATACGTTGAGCAAACAAAAATGTATAGCAGGTTAAAAATCCTATCATCAGAAAAAGTACACATTTCCATTATATTCGGTTATGGTGATGAGACCCCCGAAGTACATAAAAGGATCACGGACAATGTCATGTACATCGACTGACGACATCTTATTCATTTTATAGTTTGCAACAATTACCTCTGTTGTCCTGTTAAAAATGAATTCTTCCCTCCCGGTTATTTAATTTTTTATTAGGTAATTAAAACTTTACAAGAATGAAATCCATCTGGACAGGATCAATCGGTTTCGGCCTCGTCAATATTCCCGTAAAAGTGTATTCTGCTGTACAGGATAGCAGGCTCGAACTGGATATGCTTGATGCTAAAACGCATAGCCCCATTCACTATAAACGGGTAAGCGAAAAAAGCGGCAAGGAAATTCCATGGGAACAAATCAAAAAAGGATTTTTACTGAAAGATGAATATGTGATTCTCGATGAAGCTGATTTCGAAGCCGCGAGTCCTAAGAAAACAAAAATCATTGAGATCGAAGCCTTTGTTGATGAACATGAAATCGATACGATTTATTTTGAAAATCCTTATTTCCTCGAACCTGCCAAAGGCGGTGAAAAGGCTTATCAATTATTATTGAAAGCCCTTGAGAAGACAAAAAAAGTCGGACTCAGCCGATTCGTCATGCGATCACAGGAACATTTATCTGTGATCAGACCACGTGAAAATTATTTGCTTTTACAGCAATTGAGATTTGAGGAAGAATTGAAGTCTCCATCTGAGATTAAGATTCCATCTGATGTTCGTATTGCGCCAAAAGAGCTGACGATGGCACTCGAATTGATCAAACAATATTCCGCTTCATTTGATATAAGCCAATATGAAGATGAATACAAAAAGGAATTGATGAAGATCATCAAACGTAAAGCGACAGGTAAGAAAATTCCACAAAAGAAACTGGAAGTTGTATACACGAAGAAAGATGATTTGATTGAGCAATTAAAGGCGAGTTTAACCAAGACTTCGAAAAAGCGTGCCTCATGAGCCTGATCCGTTATAAAGAAAAACGAGATTTCAAATCTACTCCTGAACCCGGAGGAGGAAAGTCAAAAGGAGCAAGCCTGATTTTTGTTATCCAAAAACATGCGGCCACAAGATTGCATTACGATTTCAGATTGGAGATGGAGGGTGTTTTGAAAAGTTGGGCCGTGCCTAAAGGGCCATCTACAGATCCGAAAACGAAGCGACTCGCGATGATGGTCGAAGATCATCCGTATGATTATAAAGATTTCGAAGGATCGATTCCGAAAGGTGAATATGGAGGAGGCACAGTGATCATCTGGGACCAGGGACTATATGAGCCTATTGAAAAAATAGACGGAAAGAAGGCTCAAGAGAAATTCCTTCTCAAACAATTGAAAGAAGGTTCTGTCAAAGTCGTCATGCATGGAAAGAAAATGAAAGGAGAATGGGCCCTGGTGAAAACACATCAATCTGAAAACTCCTGGTTACTGATCAAGCATAAAGACAAATATGCTTCTGATGCTGACATCACTGACAAAGGGAAATCAGTTATATCAGGTAAGACAATCGAACAGATCGAAAAGGCAATGGCATCAAAAGAAAGTATTTCTACTACTACAGTTGCAAAGTCTTCTTCAAGAAAAACAACAGCCAAAAAAACAGTTATATCAAAATCATCGGTAACAAAAAAGTTAGTTGCTAAGAAGCCTGTAGCAAAAAGTAGTAAAAAAAAAGTCTTACGCTGACGTCAATACCTGATGGCGCGCGTAAAGCACTTCTCCCCAAAATATTTCAACCTATGCTATCCACACTGACCGAACCTTTCGATGGGGAAGGATGGGTCTATGAAATTAAATGGGATGGCTATAGGGCTGTAGCGATAGTGAATGCTGAAAAAAGTAATCTTCTTTCGAGGAACAATAAATCGTTCAGTGAAAAATTCTACCCTGTGCAAAAGGCTATAGAAGAATGGGGTATTCAGGCCGTGGTCGATGGAGAGATTGTCGTCCTTGATGATCATGGTAAACCTGATTTTGGTTCGTTACAAAACTGGCGCAGTGAAGTGGATGGAGATCTTGTGTATTATGTCTTTGACCTGATGTGGCTGGATGGTTATGATCTCACAAAAGTACCCCTTGCAGAACGACGTAATGCTCTCATGCAAATATTGCCGGCAGGCCATTCGATCATCAAGATGAGCAATGCATTTGATAGTAAAGCTTCTGATCTTCTGAAAGCAGTTCGTAAAATGGGACTGGAAGGAATTATGGCCAAGAAGGAAGACAGCCTCTACTATCCAGGAGCAAGAAGTAAGGAATGGTTGAAAATGAAATCGAATAAGCGACATGAGGTCGTGATCGGTGGATTCACACAAAATGAAGGTAGTAGTAAAACATTTAGTTCACTCCTTGTCGGCATTTACAAAAATGGAGATTTAATTTATACAGGAAAAATCGGAACGGGCTTTTCAGTTCAGCTTCAAAAGGAAATGATGAAATTATTCAAACCCCTGATCCGGAAAAACAATCCATTCGAGGGAACGATTGATGTCAACAAACCTTCACGTTTCCGTCCGGATCCACCTCATGCTTCAGCGACATGGTTAAAACCTGATCTTGTATGTGAAGTCAGTTACACCGAAATGACTTCTGATGGTGTCATGCGTCACCCTTCGTTTGAAGGAATGAGAGAGGACAAAAATGCAAGGGATGTGCTTGAAGAAAAAGCCGTAACCGTTAAGAAATCAGCTAAACCAAAAATCTTAAAAGATAAAATCATGCCCACGGCAGATAAATCCAAAAAGACACTTCTTAATCCTTCAGAGGAAACACAGGTGAAAAATGTAAATGGTCACGAATTGAAGTTTACACATATTGATAAGCTTTTCTGGCCTAAAGAAAAAATTACAAAAGGTGATCTGTTGAACTATTATGACCAGGTATCCTCTTTTATGTTGCCTTTTCTCAAGAACAGGCCTGAGTCACTCAACAGGTATCCTGATGGCTATGCAGGTAAAAGTTTTTATCAAAAGGATGTAAAAGGGAAGGCACCTGAATGGGCTACTACATTTCCCTATCGAAGTGCAGATGAAGATATTGACAAAGAATTTTTGATTGTCCAGGATGAAGCCAGTTTGCTTTACATGGTCAATATGGGTTGTATTGAAATCAATCCATGGAACAGTACAATGCAAAAGCCTGATCACCCGACATGGTGTATCATTGATCTTGATCCGGATAAAAATAATTTTGATACGGTGATAAAGGTTGCGCAGGTCACTCATCAGATTTTGGAAGCTGCTGGTATAGATAGTTATTGTAAAACATCAGGCTCGACGGGCATTCATATTTATATTCCACTGAATGCAAAATATACATATGATCAGGCTAAAGAATTTGCAAGACTGATCGTGACGATGGTTCAGAAGGAATTGCCGAAGGTAACAAGTATCGAAAGGCAGGTATCAAAAAGAAAGGGGAAAATATATCTTGATTTCTTGCAAAACCGACCACAAGCTACTGTAGCTGCACCATATTCAGTGCGTCCTAAGCCTGGTGCAACGGTGTCGATGCCATTGCATTGGGATGAATTGAAGAAGGGGCTTAAGATGACGGATTATACGTTGAATAATGTCATTCCGATGTTGAAGGAGCGCGGGGATATTTTTAAAGGGGTGTTAGGGAAGGGGATTGATATGAAGTCTTCTTTGAAAAAGTTGGAATTGATTTTTGATAAAACGCCGGAATAGAGAGTTATACCTTCCCGGCCTAAAGGCCGGGGCCATTCAAATTGAATTCAATTAGGAAAATAGGAACTTGAATTGCCCTGGCCTAAAGGCCGGGGATAAAAGAATGCGGTAGATTTGGCTTTAGCCACTTGGAATGAGTCAGTTTTGTTTTGCAATTTCACACTATGAAATATAATTGTGGCTTGCTACCCTACGCCCTTTGCCCTCTGCTCTTCTTTACCTTCGCCTGCTCAACTGTTAAGCAACCTATGGCCCTACCTGATAATGCTTTCCATCAAAAAGCTCTGGAATTAGCTTACCGTATGATCATCACCGATGGGCATATCGATCTTCCCTGGCGTCTGAGTTCGAAAAATTTTCCATTGAACAGTGAAAATGCCGCCGTGCTTGTCATGTCAAAAGAAGGAGATTTTGATTTTGTCAGGGCAAAGAAAGGCGGCATGACAGCCCCGTTTATGTCCATATATATTCCGGCAAGTTATCAATCGGATTTGGCGGCAGCTAAAATAAAAGCTGATTCATTGATCGACCTGGTCAACTGGATCATCTCATCACACCCGGATAAATTTGGAAAAGGGGATTCTCCTCAGATGATTGAAGCCAATTTTGCTAAGGGGTTGATTTCGTTGCCAATGGGAATGGAGAATGGAGCTCCAATGGCCAAACTTGCTGATGTAAAATATTTCTATGACAGGGGCATCCGATATGTAACACTTACACATGGCAAGGATAATCATATCTCTGATAGTTCATATGACACCACACATACCTGGGGAGGTTTAAGTCCATATGGTATTGAACTTGTGAAAGAGATGAATAAAGTAGGGATCATGGTAGATGTATCGCATATTTCAGATCAGGCTTTTTATAAAGTG
>JBATMM010000292.1:0-6368 GCA_049289835.1 Saprospiraceae bacterium
AGGCAGCAACGCATGCACCACATCCAATACAGGCTGCAGCATCCATCGCTTCTCCAGCCTGATCTTTTTCAATAGGTATCGTATTCGCATCAACAGCCTGGCCTGTATTGACAGAAATAAATCCTCCGGACTGAATGATCCTGTCAAAGGATGAACGATCCACCACAAGGTCACGGATCACCGGGAAAGAATTAGCACGAAATGGTTCTATCCAGATATTATCTCCTTCCTTGTAGTGCCGCATATGCACCTGGCATGTCGTTGTTCCTTTCACCGGACCATGAGGACGGCCATTGATCACCATACTACAAGCGCCACAAATTCCCTCGCGACAATCATGTTCGAAAGCCACAGGTTCTTTTTTGGCATCAATTAATTCCTGGTTGAGCACATCAAGCATTTCCAGAAATGACATATGCTCATTGGCAGTCACAGCATACGTTTCAAAAGAACCTTTTTCTTTCGAAGATCTCTGGCGCCAGATATGTAGTGTAAGTTTCATTGTATTGTGTATTGCGTATTGTGTATTATGTATTGCGTATTGTGTATTGCGTATTATGTATTACTCTTGCATCTTGCATCCTGCATCCTGCATCTTGCATCTTGCATCTTGCATCTTGCTCCCTGCTCTCTGCTCCCTGCTCCCTGCTCCCTGCTCCCTGCTCTCTGCTCTCTGCTCTCTGCTCCCTGCTATTTATAGCTTCTCGTCTTCAATTCCACAGCTTCAAATTTCAATTCTTCCTTGTGTAACACAGGATCAGTCTTTGTATCCGCCCATTCCCAGGCAGCGACGTAGGTATACTCTTCATCATTTCGTAAAGCTTCACCTTCGGGTGTCTGATATTCTTCTCGGAAATGTCCACCGCAAGATTCATTTCGATTGAGTGCATCACGAATGATCAATTCGCCCATCTCCAGAAAATCGGCTACGCGATATGCTTTTTCCAATTCTGCGTTGAATTCATTTTCAGCGCCGGGAACAAAAACATCTTTATAGAATTCCTCACGCAATGCACGTACATCACTGATTGCTTTCTGCAGGCCTTCTGCATTTCGCGCCATTCCGCAATAGTTCCACATGATATGGCCAAGCTTCCGGTGAAAGTTTTCTACCGACTGATTGCCTTTGACGGTCATGATTTGTGTTATTCTGTCACGCACAGATTTTTCACTTGCTGCAAATTCATCGTGGTTCGTATCGATACGAGGCGTACGAATATCATTAGCAAGAAATGTCCCGACTGTATATGGAATGACAAAATAACCATCAGCTAATCCCTGCATCAGTGCACTTGCGCCAAGACGGTTAGCTCCATGATCAGAAAAATTGCATTCACCCAAAGCAAACAATCCGGGAATATTTGTTTCCAGATTATAATCCACCCAAAGACCACCCATCGTGTAATGGATGGCTGGATAAATCATCATCGGTGTCTTGTATGGATTTTCGCCGGTGATTTTTTCATACATCTCAAAGAGATTGCCATAAAGCTCGGCTACTTTTGCTTCTCCGAATTTACGGATCGTGGTGTCATCAGCATCATGCATACCCTTCGCGTTGGCATCTGATTTTCCATAACGCATGATGGCCGACTCAAAATCAAGAAATACGGCAAGGCCTGTTCCATTGACACCAAAGCCATCATCACACACTATTTTCGCGGCTCTTGATGCTACATCACGCGGCACGAGGTTACCGAATGCCGGATACCGTCGCTCGAGATAATAATCGCGATCTTCTTCTTTCAGACTTGAGGGTAATATTTTTCGGGAACGAATCGGCTCCACATCAGCTTTATTTTTTGGAACCCATACACGACCATCATTCCGCAGCGATTCGGACATCAGGGTCAGTTTGCTTTGATAATCGCCGGATACCGGAATACAAGTCGGATGTATCTGTGTAAAACACGGATTAGCCATGTAAGCACCGCGACGCACAGCACGCCATGTAGCTGAAACATTACAACCCATTGCATTTGTAGACAGATAGTACACATTGCCGTAACCACCGGTTGCGAGCACTACACAATGTGCGCCGTATCGTTCAAGTTTTCCGGTGAGAAGATTACGTGCGATGATCCCTCTTGCTTTTCCATCGATCGTGACGATATCCATCATCTCATGACGATTGAACATCTCCACTGTACCTAATGAAATTTGTCTTGATAAAGCCTGATAAGCACCGAGCAATAATTGTTGTCCGGTCTGCCCACGTGCATAAAATGTTCTTGATACCTGTACGCCCCCGAAGGACCTGTTTTCAAGCAATCCGCCGTATTCTCTTGCAAAAGGAACACCTTGTGCTACACATTGATCAATGATGTCGGTACTTACTTCTGCAAGCCGATGTACGTTACCTTCTCTTGATCTGTAATCACCTCCTTTGATTGTATCGTAAAAAAGACGATGCACACTGTCACCATCATTCTGATAATTTTTGGCAGCATTGATTCCACCCTGAGCGGCAATACTATGCGCTCTTCGCGGGCTGTCATGGAATGTGAAACACTTTACATTATATCCCAGTTCACCAAACGTAGCAGCAGCTGAAGCACCCGCAAGACCGGTGCCGACAACGATCACATCGAGTCTCCTTTTATTGTTAGGCGATACTAGCGGAATCGTGGATTTATAATATTCCCATTTTTCTGCTATCGGGCCCGGAGGAACTTTACCGTCTAATACTTTCATGATGAATGAGTCTATGTTAGAGATGAGCGCAGATCAGATGATGTGAGATCAAAGGTTGAAGTAATGGTATAACGGAAGAATAGCAAAACCAAGCGGAAAGAGGACAGCATAAATCCAACCTATTCCATTGATCAGCGGTGTATATTTTTTATGATTTAAGCCCAGTGTCTGAAATGCACTTTGAAATCCATGAGCCAGATGAAATGCTAAAGCAATCACACCCACCACGTAAATAATCACAATCCATATATTCTGAAATGCAATATGTACTCGTGTGAAGATATCTTCTACCGCGCCTTCATGGCCAGGATAATTGACTAAAGGAAGTGAATCTGTGAATCTCATTTTGACCCAGAAATCACCCATGTGAATACACAGGAAGGCAAAAATCAGGACACCAAGAAGGGCCATGTTTCTTGATGACCAATTCGCTCCTGCAACTTTCCCTTTGGATGAATAGCCTCCTTTCGCTTTCCGATTGGTAAGCCATAGGACTATCCCCTGGACAGAATGTAGCAGAATAAAGGCATATAAACCAATCGAAATGACCCTGATAAAGGGATTATGAGACATGAAGGCCGCATAGATATTGAAAGATTCACCATTGTCGTGGGCCAGTAGCTGGAGATTCCCGACGAGATGTATGATCAAAAAAAGGATCAGGAAGATGCCGGTAAGGCTCATGATCAACTTCTGACCGAGAGAGGAGGTAAGTAATTTTGTAATCCACTTCATAATCCGGGAAATGAGTTTAAACGCCAAAATGGATGGCTGGCTTTTCAGTTGTATTCCATGAAGGTTGACAGCAAAGCTACCAAGGTGGCGGGCACGGAATGCAAAGCTAATTTTATTTAGAATCAATTTAAATTAAGGGCGATAGGCAATGGACCACAGACCATTGGATTCTGCATTATGAATAATTGTCTTTTGCTTATTGCCTATTGCCCATTGCCTATTCATATATTTACTCCATGCGGCGCTTCCTCATCCTTATGCTTTTCATTCCTGTTCTGGCCAACGGCCAGGTTACATCGGATTCAACTGCTTTATTTATAAAGAACATTTATAGACAGTCGTACACCAAACAACAAGCCTACAAATGGCTAACTACCTTGACAAAAGATATTGGCCACAGGGTCAGCGGTTCGCCACAGGCTGCCAAAGCTGTGGAATGGGCGCAACACGTAATGGACACTTGCGGATTTGATAAGGTGTGGCTTCAGGAAGTGAAAGTTCCACATTGGGTCAGAGGAGACAACGAACAGGTGATCATGATTTCAAGCGAATTAGGTGCTGTTTCTTTAAATGCTCTTGCCCTTGGCAATTCGCCGGGAACAGGTAATAACGGAGTACGAGCGCAGGTGATCGAAGTGAAATCACTTGAGCAGTTAAAAGCAATGCCTGATGATGATGTCAAAGGGAAGATCGTATTTTTCAACCGGCCGATGGATAGCGGTTTGATGAACACTTTTGCTGCTTACGGCGGAGCAGGAGATCAACGAGGAAATGGCCCCGTTGTGGCAGCAGAAAAAGGCGCAGTTGCTGCTGTTGTAAGATCACTCTGTCCACGGCTTGATGATTTTCCACATACGGGTGCAACACATCTTTCTGAGACTGTCAAAAATATTCCGTCTGTTGCCGTAAGTACAAATGATGCAGAGCAACTGAGTAAATCTATTTCACTTGGCCCAACTACAGTATTTATCCGTACTACATGTGAAATGCTTGACTCTGTGCTGTCGTATAATGTGATCGGAGAAATCAAAGGATCTGTTTCACCTGATACTATTATTCTTGTTGGTGGACATCTTGATTCATGGGATGTCGGCGAAGGTGCACATGATGATGGAGCTGGTGTGGTGCAATCGATGGAAGCATTGTATCGTCTTGTGCATAGTGGTTATAAGCCAAAACATACTATTCGTTGTGTACTTTTTATGAATGAAGAGAATGGATTGCGTGGTGGAAAGAAATACGCAGATGAGGCTATTAAAAATAATCAGTTTCATCTCGTGGCGATTGAAACAGATGGTGGTGGTGCTACCCCTCAGGCATTTGGATGCACAATGGGTGCAGATAGCCTGGTGGATCAGCACATAGCTTATATGAAATCGTATATGAAAGCATTAGAGCCATATTATATCCGTATTGAAGCCGGAGGAGGTGGAGCTGACATCAGTGCGCTGAAACCAAAAACCGGATTGTTGATTGGTTTACGCCCTGACAGTTCGCGATATTTTGATTATCATCACTCTGACAATGATGTTCTTGAAAATGTACATCCGCATGAACTTGAATCCGGTGTTGCGGCTATTACTTCATTTATTTATCTGGTGGATCAAAATGGTATAGGGAAATGAAAGAAGTCCAATTACACAATCTCACATTCGAACCTTTTATTTCTGAAGCAGAAATAGAAAAGGTGGTCATGGCACTCTCCGTCAAGATTGACAGGGACTATAAAGACAAGAATCCTATTTTGTTGATTGTGCTCAATGGTGCATTCATATTCGCAGCTGATCTTGTAAGAAGACTTTCAATACCATTGAGACTTGATTTCGTCAAAGTCAGTTCTTATTCCGGCACAGAATCTACAGGACGGTTAGGTGAACATTTTCTATGGAATATGCCCCTTGAAGGACAAGATGTATTGATCATCGAAGACATCGTAGATACAGGCCATACGCTTCATCATCTCAATCACAAAATTAAAAGTCAAAATCCTGCTTCAGTTGAGATTGCGTGCCTTCTGATCAAACCCATTGCCTATAAATATCCTGATGTCATAAAATACCAGGGCATGGAAATCCCGAATGAATTTGTCGTCGGATACGGTCTTGATTACAATGGCATCGGACGGGATCTCGGATCGATCTACAAGAAAAAAGACATATGACTATCCTGATCATCTTTTGTGTCAGTTATGCTTTTATTGTCTTCATATTCTACTTCCTGCAGGATTTCTTTTTCTTTCGTCCTGAACTTTTACCATCTGATTTCAAATATCAATATTCATTTCCCTTCGAAGAAAAACAATTTGATCTGCCGGATGGTGGGCGTATAAATGCTATTTGGTTTAAAGTACCAAACAGCCTGGGTGTTGTTTATTTTTTAAAAGGAAACAGCCGGAGTATAAAAGGCTGGGGAAAATTTGCAAAAGATTATGTCGGGAAGGGCTATGATTTTTTTATGATGGATTACAGGGGATTTGGAAAAAGTAGGGGACACAGATCTGAACATATCGTCTACAGTGACACGGAGTATATCTACAATTGGTTGAATCAGCAATATGATCAGAAAAAAATTGTAGTGCTGGGACGTTCACTGGGTACCGGATTTGCAGCGAGGGTAGCGGCGTGGAATGATCCTAAATTATTGATCCTTGATTCTCCATATTATAGTTTTCAATATCAGATAAGTAGGTTTGCCTGGTGGCTTCCCTTAAAATGGATATTGAAATATAAAATTCCGACATGGCAATATTTGCAAAAAGTAAAATGCCCGGTGTATATAATTCATGGCGATAAAGATTTTTTAATTTCTTATGAACAAGGCGTTCGACTGCAAAAATTAATTCCGGATCGCGCGACGTTAATTACGATTAAAGGAGGGAGGCATAATAATCTGCCTGCGTTTGAGTCATATCATAAAGCGCTTTATAGGATACTCAACAG
>JBATMM010000293.1:0-9430 GCA_049289835.1 Saprospiraceae bacterium
GGCCAATCGCGAAGTAGCTACGTTGATGGCGCATAAAAGTAAATCACAGGAGATACCTTTTCCTTACCGGGTTCATGATGTACCTGATCAGGACAGGCTCCTTGATTTTCAAAAGTTTGCCCGCGAACTTGGATTCATTATTCAAATTGATACACCAAAACAAATATCAAAGTCATTTAATCGGCTGGCTGAAGCATCCAGGGAAGATGAACGATTGAGACTGCTTGAACCTCTTGCGATTCGCACCATGGCCAAGGCTATTTATACGACGAATAATATCGGTCATTACGGACTTGCTTTTGATTACTACACACACTTTACTTCACCGATCAGAAGATATTCGGATGTATTAGTTCACCGGATACTACATGCTAATCTCAATGGTGTATATCGTGAGGATAAGAGCAATCTTGAAGCAAAATGTAAACATATATCTGACAGGGAAAGAGCAGCCATGACAGCAGAAAGAGAATCCATCAAATACAAGCAGATGGAATATCTCAAGGACAAAGTAGGACAGGAATTTGCAGGCGTTATCTCCGGTGTGATTGAAGGCGGCATATTTGTTGAACTTGAGGAGTCCCGGGCAGAAGGACTTATTCCATTCAGAAATATGCAAGGCGGTTTTTATATGACAGCTCCTTACACGGCAGGAAACAGAAGTGGTGAAACTTATACTATCGGTCAGAAGATAAATGCGCGGATTAAAAAGATTGATATGAATTCGCGGCAGATGGATCTGGAGATGGTGGATGGAATAGAAGGTCCGTCAAAAGTTGAAACTCCAAGACAAAAGAATCCTAAACCTCCAAAAGGTAGGGAAAAGAAGAAATAGACTTTTAGTCATATTGAGATGTTTTGTAAGTCCCCTTTAGGGGATTTAGGGGCAGAGAAGGCAGATGGATCTGGAGATGGTGGATGGAACAGAAGGTAAGCCAAAGTCAGAAAATCCAAAACAAATGAATCCTAAACCTCCTAAGGTGAAGGGAAAAAAGAATTAATATCTGAAGGAAAACTTATAATCCTTTTCGTTTATAAAGGATAGCTCTTTCATGTTGTGATGTATATACTTTATCATACCCCTGTTCCAATTGAGCAATGATTTCCTGGGTAAAAGGATGATCTTTAAATTCATCCTTGTAACTAAGCATCAACACATAATCAATGTTTTCTCCGGTCCGCTTGTTGTAGTTTAGAATATCAGCACGCGGTGGCCTGTTGTCAAAATTGATTCCATCCTTGTCTGTCTGGGTATACATATTCGTATTCCATCGTGAGATGACAGGGAAATATGAAAAATGGGCTTCATAGTTATCTGAAATAATAAGTGATTTATTCGTTCCAAGATAGCAATCCACATGGCTGAACAATCCGGCTCTGTCAGCAATCAGCTTACCATCAGGTGTATGCCCCTCCCAATCATAATTCAACACAAAGACTGTTGAATGATTGTTGATATATGGATCACATGTATCAATTTCTTTTGCATAATCCGATGCTTTTTGATGAAGAGGTAATCGGATCAGGATAAAACCTATCCCAATGCATAGTGCTAATGACTGTATGGCTATCTTAAACCACACCGGGAAATCTGCAGTGGCTGCGAAAAAAAGAAAAGCAAAAAATGGCATCATAGCCATACGATAAGATATTTCCAGCCCACCGGCGATACTACTAGGCGGAAAAAAGATACACAGGAAGACCAGTATCGCATATCCAAAGAGTCCATCAGTCGGCTGCATTTGTTTTTTCCGGATACGGATAAAAATTGCAAGAAGGAATAAAACGATGCAAGTGATGGAAGTCACCAATGAAAATATATCCTCTGTTGCCGTCAGGATAGTGATGGCGTATAAATGAAAGATAAAATCAAGCGTGCCCTTAAAACTATGAGCCGAGGTATCCGGACTCATATTGCTGCCCATAAAATACTGGATGAACAGGATGAATGCAGGCAACCCACTGATCAGAACTATTTTTATCCTTGTAAAAAATATCTTAACAGCGTCTTTCCAATTATTATTTCTCCCTTCATACACCAATAATCCAATCATCAAAGAGCCGATCAACATCATTGTGAATACCAAACCCATCGGGTGAGAAAAATATAACAGGAGAATGAGAGCTGCATTGCACAGCAATGTAGGGACAGAAGCATCATCACGCTTTCGATACCACCATCCAGTTACCCAAAACAGTAAGGCGAAGCTGAGCGAATTGTTGAAAAACCCTTTCATCAACAGGTTATGATAACAAAAAAGCAAACCTACACTGCCTAAGTATTTTGCATTAGTGTTAATCCCTCCGACCAGATACCTGAATCCAAGGCCAAAACCTAAGATAAAAACAGTGAAATAAATTTTTTCGGTTAACCCTGCTTTGAAAATCCACAATAACGGCACAGTGATCATGTTATACAGCAGGTTGGGATTGAATACTGTATTTAAATAATAAAAGGGATCATAGAATTGTTTGTTTTGTTCATTAAACCAATCTAAAAGGATCTTTGAATTGTGCAGATGACAGGGACCATCACCCGTAACGAAAAAATCAACAGACCATACAGGGATCAATAGCAATGCAAGGAAAGCATAAAACAATATGGGCTCCAGTGCACTTAATTTTTTCATTTGTTGTGTTGATTCTCCGATGTTAAAGGAAGGGAATTTTCTTTAACTGATATGCCTAAATTATTTTTAACCGGCTAAAGCGAGAAAGTAACAATTCTTCCCTTTCCAAAACTGATCTTCAAATTCAGAGAGCGTAAACCCCTTTACTTTTCCTTCGTGTAAAAAATCTTCCATCAGACAGATCGTATAGCCAAGCTCCTTAACCAAAAAACGATATACATCGCCTGGACTCACCCCATATTTATCTGCACCACCTATGCCATGCTCGAAGATGAGATAGGGCCTCCATTTTTTTAATGTTTTCATTCCGCCCCGAAGCACATCATATTCACCACCTTCAACATCGATTTTAATGACCCCGATCGGAATTTCACCTGATATCACATTGTCGAGCTGCCTTACCTGAACTTTAATTTCAATAATATTCTCTTCGCCTTTATACGCCCTCTTTTTCAAACCTGAATATGTTGGATTACTGACCACATGATTAAAAGTGGTTTCCGTATTCTCATCTCCAAGCGCAAAAGGATAAATGGTCGCTTTGTTTCCGAATTTTTGTTTGAGATAATTATATTGATTAGGAATAGGTTCAAATGCAATATGATGCGCTTTTGGAGAAAACCTTTGCATTAAAGATAAAATCTCACCCTTGTAACATCCTATGTCAATGCAAACCATATCAGGCTTACAAATCTTTTTGAGAACGGCTTCAGTCTGGCGATCATATCGCTCATTGTCAGTCACAGGCCAGGGCCAGACCTTCACGATTCGTTTCAATGGACGTTTAAAAAAATTAATCATTGAATAATTTATTTAGACGGATTCTCCTTACTCCCCTTTAGGGGTTGGGGGCCAACAGGTATTGGAACATTATTGTAAAGTGTCATTTCAGGATAATGCAGAATGCAAGTATCACCAACAGGTTTGATCAAAAGATTGTCAATCACAGGTCCTATATTATCAATAAACAATTCATACTTGTATCCGAAACCTTTAGTTGTCAATGGAAATGCAACCTGTATCCATTCACCATACGCTTCGGCCCATACGATTTCTTCGCGGCCTTTTCCTGAATTAGTTTGAATATTTCCTTTCGGATCAGTTTCCATCATTCGTGGAACGGGCACAACACCTTTCAGGTTATCCACATGAGACCAGAAGCTTACGTCCCAATGGTGCTCAGCCTTTGACGTATCCGTATATGACCAGATCGATCGGGGTGAAGATGTGATCGCAAGTGCGCCATCTCCGCTCATCGAAGTATCGCATTTGATATCATCAAACCCATTGTACCAGCCATCACATTTTACGTCCTGATGTTCTGCCGGCAAAACAGGTAGAGTGATGGTTTTCAATTTTCCAACAGGCAGATTATATAGTGATATTGATTGATAGGATCCTATCTTATCAGCCATGTTGATGATTCGATGTTCTGCAGGTGTGACAAATTCTTCCTCACAAACCAGGAGTATGGGTCTGTCATCAAAAGACTTTGTTCTCTTCTTTTCAAAATATGGTGATGAGATTAATTCAATGATATCCAACCCTTGTGCAATAGAAGTTCGAGACATGGCATAATCAATCAATGGCAAACCGGTTTCGAAGGAAGCATGAATTCCTTCTCTCAACGTCCAGAATCCACGTGCTACACCTAAATTTTCGTTCCCAATAGAGACCAACGGAAGTTGAAGTATGGCCTGAAAATCTTCCGGCTTATGTCCGGCCTTTAGCAAAAGAGGAACATAATTATCTTTCGTCGCAGCCAAATAATGATTTGGTTTGAAAATAGGATCCCGTACCGCTTTTGTATTCATAAATGCTTCGAAGCCCCAAAAGATGAAAACCATGCTCAACACATATCCACCTGTACCCCCCATCTCCCGATTACGCATGTTGACGAAAAAATGCCAGAGAAGATAGCTGCAAACAAGCATGTACATGTAATAAAAAGATATTCCTAATCGGCCCAGGCTTCTGAATTGCTTCAAAAGAGGGATTAGCTCCCAGAGAAATTTAAATCCATTCTGATAAAATACACCTGCGGCCACAAGCCAGGTCACAATAGCTGCACACAGAAATGTTTTTACATGAACAGTCATAGGTTCTTCATCGCGTTTACGAAATAAGAAGAATAAAATAACCGGTAACATTAAGAGACCTATGAACCCTGTGTAAGCGACTCGTTCAAAACCAGGAACATCCTGCTTTAAAACAGCAGTCCATGTTTTATCAAAAGGTGGGAAGAAAGGGAAAAACGTAGAACCAAAAGTTACCGACAGAACATCCAATCCATACGGCTCTGTAGGTCTGTCCGTAATTGAATCTGTCGTTTGTCTTATTCCCATCAGGATGATTGTAGGGAAAATAATGACAACGGCCAGCCATGGTAAAACGGCCTTCAGAAGTTTTTTTTCTTTCCTGTGGTACCACCCCCAAAAAACGAAAAATGAAAAAAGAACAACTAAACTGATCAGAAGAAAATACATATGCATCAGGCTCATCATGATCAGAAGCAGGCCGATTAGTATTCCCCATAACCATCGTTTCTTTTCCTGCCGAACCAATAAATCTAACAGGAGAAAGAGGGCCGGAAGAAAACATAAATAAGCGAGTGCATAGTGGCCATGGAAACGCCACAACTGCGGGGACAAAAAGATGATACACAATGAAGAACCCAGTGACCACCATTTTCCGACATCCCATCTTCGCAATAATTTGTAAATGAGGATGACTGAGAAATATATTGATATCAGCAATAACATGTTCAACGTGCCCACCACATGTCGATCCATATCGACTACATGTAGATCTATCCATTTCAGTGTCAGGGCCAGGATGGGTTCGTTATCGGTATAGATGATGTTTTCCCCATATGGATAATTCATACCAGAAAAATGCCACCCTTTATCATGCTGAACATAATAGGCGAGAGTATAATAATTTTTAAGACCGTCCCCACTATCCTCGTACAGATAACAAGCAGGACACTGGAATATTTTGGTGAAAGCACTGTAGATGATGATCGCAGGAAGCGATAGGACGAATGCAATCCAAAGTATACGGGGCCAATTTATAAAGAATGATCTATTCATTTTATGCCCCTTTACCCTTAAATCCCCTAAAGGGGACCTTTTTACTCAGAAAAGGATTTTTTGTTTATAAGGACAAATTAAGTAATTCTTCCGATTTAGAACGGAATTCAAAAACTCAGATAAAAGGTCCCCGGTTGCTGAGCTGTAGACCAAGGTTTGGCAAAGTAGGTCGAAGCATTAGGGGATTTAGGGGTCTAATATCTTTTCTTCCTCTTATTGTTATTATTATTATTCGAAGGACGATTAGTTTGAAAGCGCCGTCCGTCTCGACCTTGCTGTCCGCTACCAGAACCTTTATATTGTTTGCGTCGCTGCGAATTACCGCCCGGAGGAATTACGTTTTTATAACTATCTATGCTTGCATCATCAGCTACAACCAGTTGGCCCTGTGACATTTTCTTGAGGTCCTGTTTGATCAGTTCATCATTTACAAATTGCTCTTTTCCCCATGCACGATAAGCCAGTTTCATGTAGGAAGCGATTATTTTCGCAAACTCCTCCCTCTTCGGTCCTTCTTCCATAGTGATCGCTTTCTGGATCATCGTATGGACATTCCACCCGTAATGACGATATGGAATTTTCTTTTGAGGATAGGGCATATCATCAGAAGGGATCATGAAGACATCACCTTTTTTGTGAATGATCACGCCCTCCGGTATTTTGACATCAATGTCATAGTCTGCAATGAAGAAAAGATGATTCCACAATTTATCTTCAATCTCTTTCACGGTCTTGCTATGTGGCAATATCTGGTTCATCAGCTCTACCAATGTTTCTACATAGGACTGACGTAATTCCGGATCTTCAATTTCCTTAGCATGAAGTACAAGTTTTTGAATATTCCGTCCATATTCCGGAAGGATAAGTTTCTCTCTGCCGGAATTATATTCTAAGGTTTTCTCCCCTTCATTTGATCTGATCATCACTTAAATTATTTACGAATTACGAATTACGAATTTTCGGTTGTTACATTATTCGAAGGCATTACCGATATTCTATTTAACGAGTTAAGTTCTTTTTATTCAACAGTCACTGATTTCGCAAGATTGCGAGGCTGATCCACATTGCATCCACGTAATCGGGCAATGTGGTATGAAAGCAACTGTGTTGGAATCACTGACAACAATGGTGAAAATGGTTCTGCAGTAGTCGGTATTTCAATGACATGATCAGCAAACTTGCGGATCTCTTTGGCGCCATTGGATACGATCGCTATCACCGTTCCTTTTCTTGCTTTTACTTCCTGTATATTACTCAGGAGTTTGTCATAAGCACTTTGATTAGTAGCTAATACCACCACCGGCATATGCTCATCAATCAAAGCGATAGGACCATGTTTCATCTCAGCTGCCGGATATCCTTCAGCATGTATGTATGATATTTCCTTGAGTTTTAAAGCACCTTCTAGAGCAACCGGGAAATTGTAGCCCCTTCCGAGATAAAGTGAATTATTGTAATCCGTCATCTCCGAGGCGATGTATTTGATCTGATCTTCAACTTTCAGCGTCTCCGCGATTTGCTCAGGAATCATAGCAAGCTCAGAAATTAGATTTCTATATCGTGAATGTGATAATGTTCCTTTCCGATGGCCAAGCCAAAGTGCAGCCATGCTCAATAATGTAACCTGACCGGTAAAGGCTTTCGTCGAAGCAACTCCGATTTCAGGTCCGGAGTGTATATATGATCCGGCATCCGTCAGTCTTGCAATTGATGAACCAACTGCATTCACCACACCGTAAATGATAGCACCTTTGCTTTTTACATGTTCGAGTGCAGCTAAGGTATCAGCTGTCTCTCCGGATTGTGATATCGCCATTACAATATCACCTTCCCTGATCACAGGATTACGATATCTCAATTCAGATGCATACTCCACTTCTACAGGCACACGGGCAAGGTCTTCAAACAAGTACTCACCTATAAGGCCTGCATGCCAGGAAGTACCACAACCTGCAATAATAATCCGTTGTGCATTTTCAAATTGTACAGCATACTCTTCCATGCCGCCCAGTTTCACCCAGCCTTCAAGATCATTCAGACGGCCCCGCATACAATCAGAGACAGTCTGTGGTTGCTGATGTATTTCTTTAAGCATGAAGTGTTCGTATCCACCTTTTTCAAGCTCTTCAATCTTCAGTGATATTTCTTCTATGCGTGGTTTCTGAACCTGGTTTTTGCTATTCTTTATCGTTACGCCGTTATGCCTGTCCAGGATAGCGATCTCATCGTCTTTCATGTAGATCACCTTGTTTGTATATCGTACGATAGGTGTAGCATCAGATCCTATGAAATATTCATTTTCACCCATTCCCACGACAAGCGGACTTTGTTTGCGGGCAGCTACCAGGACATCGGGATTCCGTTTGTCGGCAATCACAATTGCATATGCTCCCACTACTTTGTCTAAAGCAAGACTTAATGCTTCAGGCAAGTCCAGATTTTCTTTTTCCTGGAAAGCTTCTATCAGATTGAGAAATACTTCTGTATCTGTCTCGCTTTTGAAAGTGAATCCGTTTCGCAATAAAGCTTCCTTCAGGACTGAATAATTTTCAATGATCCCGTTGTGGATCATCACTAAGTTTCCATTATTGGAGACGTGAGGGTGCGCGTTTATATCATTTGGCTCACCATGCGTAGCCCAACGGGTGTGACCCATGCCGGCCGTGGCCGTCAATTTTTGATCACCTATGAACTCTTCTAATTGAGATACTTTTCCTTTCTTCTTAAACAATGTCATTGTAGAATTTAGCAAGGCAACACCGGCACTATCATATCCACGATATTCTAGTTGCTTCAAACCTTGCATCAGCACCTGGTAAGCAGGGCGATGACCAATATATCCTACGATTCCACACATTGTGTCAAAACATTAATCAGAGTTAAAAATCGTGATGCAGGGCGGGATGTGAATTTTCCATCCTAGAGAAGCATCACTAGGCTATTCCATTTCTAATAAGAGATATCAATTACAATTGCTATCTAAACAAGTATAATACACTCTCAGCCTGGGGGCATATAAAGGATTTCCGGGGCCAAACATGATAGATCTGCCAGGCTGATTTCCCTTATCAATCGGATTGAAATATATGATATTTTCCTTTTTTCCTTCGAAGATATCTTTGATTTGGGATGTCACCTTCATCTCATATTTATAAATAGCCGGAGGACCATCAGATGCTTTATGAGCAACCCCTCCATAGATGGCTTCATACGTTGTACTATAAAAATTTCCTGAGGACCTGGCCAGGCCAATATTTACATCCAGTGAATTAGCGATCGAAGTATCCGTTCTGAACTGGGTCACGAGGAAAGGAAGGGGAGGAAAAAGTAATGGATCATCCCCATCAGGAAAAGAACAATACACCTCCAGATCAGCTTCATTGATGATCACATTACCAAGATCCGGAAGGCCATCAACTATCATTTTCGTCCTGACTCCGGACATACCCTGAACATACCAGTAATCATTTTCGGGTTCAGGAGCCAGAGCTGCCTGTACAGCAGTTCCGGAATAATCATTTTCGAAGTGAACAACTTTTACGCTTGCACCGGTAAATACAAATTTGAATTCCTTATCCACCGACCCATCTTTGGTGTAATAGAATGACAGGCCACTCACAGAATTGACTAAATCGAGACCAAGCATTGTATTGTTGGTATTCGTCATTTTGATATAGAGGCCATTGAAATAAGTCAGGAAACTATCCA
>JBATMM010000294.1:0-1966 GCA_049289835.1 Saprospiraceae bacterium
GAATATTGTTTCAATATGCGCGTACTGTAAAAAGAGAGGGGTCGGGGGTGAGTTACCAAAAAAAACAAGGGGGGCCGGGGGTGAGTTACCCGAAAAGCATAGAAATCATTTCGTAAGAGCTAAGGATCACAAATATCCCTAATTTTAATCCTGGCCAATTCACCAAAAGTCCCAGTCAGGACTTCATCACCTAACTCCAATTGAAAGAAATGAGCAAACAGGAAGCGATAAAAATATTCGAAGAAAAGAAAGTAAGAACGCTTTGGGATAGCGAAGAAGAAAAATGGTTTTTCTCAATTGTAGATACAGTTGAAGTGCTAACCGAGAGCCCCAATCCACGTAAGTATTGGAGCGTACTAAAAACCCGACTAAAAAGGGAAGGCAGCCAGTTGACTACAAATTGTAGTCAACTGAAAATGCAGTCTGCCGATGGAAAATATTATAAAACCGATGAGGCTGATGCAGAACAGCTTTTCAGACTCATACAGTCTATCCCATCTCCAAAGTCCGAACCATAAAAAACGAAACCCGATAGTTTGAATAACTTCAGGGACTACCGGGAATAATATAATGCAAACTTAGATTGTATTATTTAATCCGGTTCCTTTTTGAAATTTTACAATGATTATAAAGAGTTATACCTAATTTGTCATACCAGGAATTATACGCTTTGCCCGTTAAACCAACCGGTCGCAATTTGCGACCGCATGTTGAAAACAAGAATAATGACCAGTAGCCGAAACCTGATCAAACAGCCGGAAATCGAGAACCTTATCTTCACCATCCGTGGACTACAAGTTATGTTTGATAGTCATCTGGCGGAGTTATATAATGTAGAAACAGGTCGATTAAACGAACAGGTAAAGCGAAATATCGAACGATTTCCAAAGGCGTTTATGTTCCAACTTACCGAAGAAGAATTTGAATCTTTAAGATCGCAATTTGCGATCTTAAAGCATAGATCGCCGGGTATAAGATCGCAAGATGTGTTCTTAAAAAGTAATCGTGGAAGTCACCGCAAATATTTACCCTACGTTTTTACAGAACAGGGAGTAGCTATGTTGTCCGCTGTACTTCGGAGTGAAACGGCAGTCAAGGTAAGCATACAGATCATGGAGGCCTTTGTCCAGATGCGGAAATTTATCTCGGACCATGATGCTCTCTTCAGGCGAATGGACAGTGTCGAACGGAAACTACTTGAAACTGATGAAAAGTTTGTACGGATTTTTGATGCACTCCAGCACTCTGACACATCTCCTAAACAGGGCATCTTTTATGATGGTCAGGTCTTTGATGCTTACACATTTGTAGCAAACCTAATACGAAAGGCGAAATCCTCCATTATTCTTATTGATAATTATGTAGATGATACTGTTCTTACACTTTTAACGAAAAGAAGAAAGGGAGTGAACGTCACCATCTATACCCGATCGATAAGTAAGCAACTGGCTCTCGATCTTAAGAAACATAATGAGCAATACGAAGCTATTCAAATATTAGCTTTTCCGGATGCCCATGACCGCTTCCTGATCATCGACGATACCGATGTATACCATATAGGTGCCTCGCTAAAAGATTTGGGTAAGAAGTGGTTCGCATTTTCCAGATTGGATTCCATGGCACAAACTATAGTGGACAAGTTAAAATTGAAGAAGTGGTGAGTGCGTGGAGACAAACAGCATGGAAAGTAACATTGTCCGAATCACGGAAATAATATCACCTGGAGACAGGGGAGTTGTGATTTTACTTGCAGAAATCTTGTCACCCCTCTCTCACATTGTAACTGTCTCCAACCACCGGATACTTGAATAAGAGAGGGGCCGGGGGTGAGTTACCCGAAAAGCATAGAAATCATTTCGTAAGAGCAGAGGATCACAAATATCCCTAATTTTAATCCTGTCCAATTCACCAAAAGTACCAGTCAGGACTTCATCACCTAAATCCAATTGAAAGCAATGAGCAAACA
>JBATMM010000295.1:0-11073 GCA_049289835.1 Saprospiraceae bacterium
GAACTTATACCCATGATTGAAAATGAAGGAATCATTTTGTGTACAGCGCTATACAATGAATTCCAGTCCTTATTTAGTAATCCTTGCTTCATGGCGCTGACTAAAGGTGGGGTTTGTTCGAGGTATAGTGCTATCATCTCCATCATCAACGCCGGATTGGATTTAGTGCGATGGAGGAGATAATCAAGGTCTATGCATTTGGCGATAGCATCCGTTGTATTTTTGTTTTCTGTTTTTACTTTAGTAAGCAATGGTTTTACCACCAGACCAACTATTTTAGTATACAATAATCTTTCGTCCACCGGCTTTGCTATATAGTCATTCATACCCACTGCTTTACATTTTAATAAATCAACTGTAGTAACATCAGCTGTCAAAGCAATAATGGGTATCGTCAGTTTCATCTTATTCCGAATATATTCCGTTGCTTCAAAGCCATTCATTTCAGGCATCTGCAAGTCCATCAGGATAATATCGTAAGATTTCAATTGTAATTTTTCAATGGCTATTTTACCATTACCGGCAATTTCACATTCAAACCCGAAATCATCTAAAAGAGTTTTCATGAGTAATTGGTTGAGTGCAATGTCCTCTACCACCAATACTTTTAAGTTTTTTATTTCTTTGTCTAACTCCTCAGTTTCCATTTCCAAACCGGCTTCATCCTTTGTTTTTTGAAAACTTAACGTAAAACTAAAAGTACTGCCCTCATTGATTTTACTTTTTACCAGTATACTTCCACCCTGTGGTTCGACCAATTGTTTTACGATGGCAAGCCCCAGACCTGTGCCGCCATATAACCGGGAGGTTCCACTGGTTGCCTGCTGAAAATTTTCAAAAATCTTTGATATTTTATCCTCAGTGATTCCAATTCCGGTATCTGTTACTGCGAATTCTATAGCCACCTTTTCGTCATCTTCTTTCAGCAAACAAACCCTCACGGTAATTTTTCCTTTTGTAGTAAATTTTACTGCATTACTCACAAGATTTAGAATAATCTGATGTAGACGTACGGGATCACCAACCAACACCTCCGGGATCTTGTTATCGTAATCGATAACTAACTCCAGATTTTTTTCCTGAATTTTTGTCTCAAAAAGATGAAGCATAGCTGAAATGGATAATGCCATTTTGAACGGAACCTGCTCAAATGTCATCTTACCGGCATCAACCTTGGCAAGATCCAGAATATCATTGATGAGGACGATTAAAGCATCCCCACTCATTTTGATAGCTGTCAGATATTCTTTTTGCTTAGCGGACAAATCTGTTTTCAACACTACTTTTGTAAAACCGATGATAGCATTCATAGGTGTCCGTATCTCATGACTCATGTTGGATAGAAATTGCTGTTTAGCTTTGACAGCATCATTAGCTATTTGTGTGGCGCTTTCTGCTTTATGTTTCGCCTCTTCAGCAATACTTGTGGCCAACTCTGCAAAAACTTTGGCCTCGGTCAATTCCTTTTCATTTCTTTTTTGTTCGGTGATATCTCTCGCCACGACTACTGCGCCAAGGACATTTCCCTGTTCATCCTTATATACAGAGCCATTAAATAATACATCTGTCATTTTGCCATCCATTATGGTCAAAGGATAATCTGACACATACCCCTTCTCAAATACTTCCTGGTAAACTTCGAGTGCTTTTTGAGGCTCCGTGAAGTAATCTTTAAAATCACTGCCTCTGAGATTTTCCCGACTTACATGGGTGATGTTAGCCAGTGCCTCATTCATATCTGTAATCTTGCCTTCAGTGCTGATGGTCACCAGGGGATCATGACTTGCTTCAATAAGACTACGCGCATAATTGGCAATCCTTAATTCCGCAGCCCGTTTTTCTTTTTCATCGTTTTGGTAGATAAGTTCTTTATTTGCAATGACCAATTCTGCGGCCCGTTTTTCTTTTTCATCATTTTGAAAAGCAAGCTCTTTGTTAGCAATACTTAATTCAGCGGCCCGTTTTTCTTTTTCATCATTTTGAAAAGCAAGTTCTTTGTTCGCAATGCCTAATTCCTCTGCTCTTTTTTCTTTTTCATTGTTTTGAAACGCAAGTTCCTTGTTGGCTATACGCAATTCTATGGCATATTTTTGCTCAGCAATATCTCTGGCAACCACAACTGCGCCAACAACATTTCCCGTGTCATTTTTATAAACCCATCCATTGAATAGTACTTCAGTCAGTCTGCCATCTTTGTGACGAAGCGTAAGTGGGGAATCCGTAACAGATCCTTTCGCAAATACTTCCTGATATACTTTGAGTGCTTTTTGCGGCTCTGTAAAATAATCCTTATAGTCACTGCCCTTGAGGTTTTTACGACTTTCACCTGTGATATTAGCTAATGCTTCATTCATATCCGTGATTTTGCCTTCCAGATTGATGGTCACCAATGGGTCCTGACTTGCTTCTATTAAACTTCTTGCGTATTGAGATTCTTGTTGTTTTGTGATTTCCATTTTTATGCAGATAATGATGAATGGATTATGAATCAATTGCGTTTCAAATGACCATTTCTTCAATAGGGTTTTCTCTGAGGTCTTTCATTTTTTTGAAATGAGTAGGAGTGAGACCGGTCACCTTTTTAAATTGTGCGGATAAATGGGCTACACTGCTATAATTCATTTTCCAGGAAATTTCTGTCATGTTTAATTCCCCATAGATCATGAGATCTTTAATCCGTTCGATTTTATGGGTGATGAGGTAATGTTCGATAGTGGTGCCCTGCATGGCTGAAAACAGATTGGATAAAAATGTATAATCAAGGTTTAATTTTTCACTCAAAAATTCAGAGAAGTTTTTTTTGATGATTTCATCTGAATGATAGACCATGTCATTAATCACATTTTTTATTTTTTGAACCAATACAGACTTTTTGTCATCCATTAATTCGAATCCGGATTGACGCAATGCTACTCTCAATTGTTCCTTTACCTCATCGGAAATATTTTCCATGATCTCCACTTCCCCCAGGTCAACAAAAACGAAATGCAGACCGAGTTTTTTCAACTCAGCTTTTACCGCCATTTTGCAGCGGGAACTCAACATGTACTTGATATGTAAAATCAAAGTGAAAGGTGAATAGGAACTGGTGAAATTGGGAATATAGGCTAGGTTAATAGTTATACAATTCCAGTTAAGGTTTATATAATTCACACTTGAGAAAGGGCAGAAAAGGCAAAAGAGGCAGATGCTTCGACTTGCTTGTTCTCAACCTCGTGCTACAGCTCAGCAACCGAGGCGGAAGAGGCGGAAGAGGCAGAAGAGGCAGAAGAGGCGGAAAAGGGTTTCACTCACCTACAAGAATCTGATGACCATCACAATCTCGAATGACAAATTCACGACCCCCGTAAATTCTTTTGACAATGCCTCCGATGATGTCTGCTCCTTTAGCTATTAATTCACTATAGAAACTGTCGATCTCCGGCACCCAAATAATGAAGTCACTGGTGCCTTTTCGAATCTCTTCATTGATTTGAATTGAATCAATATTTGATTTTCCAAAGTGTATCTGGAACCCGTCTCTTTGAACCATCGCATACACAGGTGGATCAAGGAAATAATCGATGATAGTGAAGCCGAGAATATCCCTGTAATATTCTGCTGTTTTCACAACGTCTCTGACGACGAGTTGTGGAGCAATGCCAATGAGCTTTGGGACGGGCATTAATTTTCGATGGTTGCTGAGCTGTAGCACAAGGTCACGTGGAACAGGTCGAAGCATTCGATTTTCGAATACTGAATACTGCTACTGCTACTGCTACTGCTACTGCTACTGCTACTGCTATACCTCTAGCTTAGTATCAACTCATCATACCTGAAGATCACATCCAGCCCCTTCCCTTTAAAATAAGCCCTTGTTTCTTCCTCACTTTTTTCAGAGGTGGCCAGAACAAAATCACCGCCCCAGGCACCAAGGGATTTCACGCAACCCCAGTAATCAGAAAATTCATGACTTTGTACAGTAGGAAGACCGATGATCTCAGATACAAGTGTCTCATGCTGACGCACAAGGGATTCAAATTCTTTAAGGGTCGATGCCGTATTTATGCTTTCTGTAAGTCGGGAGACTTTATCCACAGAACCATTGAGTCCAGCTTTTGACTGGTGATATCTCTTCAATGCATCACGACTATTTTGCTTACGGCCAAGATAAACCAGAAACAAATTCTTTTTAAACGAAGGATCAAAATCTGCTCCATCAATGTGGAGTTCGTCTTCGAGAAACTGGTATAGAACAGGACCATCTGCATCTGCACAGGCGATGTCGTAGCCCGATCCGCCAAACGTATCAAATAACAATATATAAGGATTGACCTCGGCCCATTGAGCCACACACCATACAAGGGTGGAACTACTGCCTAAGCCCCATTCACGATCAAATTCCAAATAAGTTTCGACAGTGTACTTGCGCCATTGGGAGAGGAACTCTGAATTCTGACGGCAGGCAGCCTTGAGAAGCTGTTGTATACTATTAGCAACATCCTTGTCTGTGCTATCAATACAATCAAATGCCATAAGATCAAAACTACCGGAGAACCATAGTTGGCCTTTCCGATCATAAGATTTCCAGGTGATTTCACTACCAGGACGTTCGTTGACATTCATGGATTGACCCAGCTTACAGGGAAGGGCAAGAGATCTGGCGCCATTGAGGACAAGGTACTCTCCCGTGAGGAGCAGCTTTCCGTTTGCTTTATAGTGGCGTTTGGTAGGTTGTTTTGTTTGAATTGCCATTGGACGGGGGGCAAAATTGATACGTTCAAATTTATGTTCTCATATACATGGCTTTCGAGGCCGCTTTTCGACTGTATAGGCTCTAAAAAATTACACACCATCAGCATACGCCGATGGAAAAAATCAGGTTTGGAACGGGACAAGATATATACTTTTTAATTATATATAGGTTTTCTATATAAATATTATTCACAGAAAAATTAAACCGCTGCCTGGAACCGCTGATTTTTTAAACTTTTTGATTGAATAATTTAGCATCATGACCAATTCAGGACTGAAAATCAATGGCTTAATTGGAATTTTGCCACTCCCTTTTCCCGTATTATGACTCAAGAGAAACCAGGGTGGGGAAAAATCAATTTTCTGACGATTTACTCCCTTTGAAAAACAACGAACTCCTAAAGACCTCTTGTTGTTTACATTTGACGCATAAGCGATACAAACCATGACCTACGATAATTTTACAATCAATGCTCAGGAGGCTATACTTGCAGGACAGCGTCTGGCCGCGAGTCTCCATCAACAAACCGTGGATACCACCCACATGATCAAAGGTATCCTGGAAGCCAGCGAAGACAGCGCGAAATTTATTTTTCAAAAAGTGGGTGTCAGCATCCCCCAATTGGTCAAAGCCCTTGATGATATGATCCAAACGTATCCGAAAGTCACTGGTTCTGACAAACAATACCTGACAGATACCAGCAACAAAGCATTAGCAGAGGCCAAAAAACTCCTACCCGAGTTTGGTGATGAATTTATCTCCACCGAAATCATGCTTCTTGGCATCATGGTGGGCAATAGCAAAGGCGCTCAAATCCTGAAAGATCAGGGCGCTACACTGGAAGGACTAAAAGCCGCCATCAAGGAACTGCGCGGCGGCCGCCATGTGACCGATCAGAATATTGAAAACCAATATAATGCGCTCAAGAAATATGGGATCAACCTCAACCAGCAAGCCCTGGACGGAAAACTTGATCCTATCATCGGACGTGATGATGAGATCAGGCGCATACTGCAAATCCTATCCCGACGCAAAAAAAATAATCCCATTCTAATCGGAGAAGCGGGAGTAGGTAAAACCGCCATTGTGGAAGGTATTGCATGGCGAATTGTCAAAAAGGATGTTCCGGAGAATCTGCTCTCGAAAAAAATCTATGTACTCGATATCGCTTCATTAATCGCCGGTGCGAAATTCAAAGGCGAATTTGAAGAGCGTATCAAAGCCGTCATCGAAGAAGTCAAGTCATCCAATGGAGAAGTGATTCTTTTTATTGACGAAATCCATACATTGATCGGAGCAGGAGGAGGAAGCGGAGCCATGGATGCTGCTAATATTCTGAAACCTGCATTGGCTCGCGGAGAGCTCAGAACAATCGGCGCAACTACAGCAGATGAATACCAAAAATATTTTGAAGAAGACAAAGCCCTTGTAAGACGATTTCAGACCGTCTACATTGACGAACCATCCGTGGCAGATACCATATCCATTCTTCGTGGCGTCCAGGACAAATATGAATCCTATCATAAGATTGAAATCCTGGATGAGGCCCTTGTCGCTGCTGCCGAACTTTCACATCGATATATCGCAGATCGCCAGCTTCCTGATAAAGCCATTGACCTCATCGATGAAGCCGCTGCTAAATTGCGCCTGGAACTGGATAGCATGCCTGAAGAAATAGATGAAGCGGACCGAAAGCTTCGTCAACTTTCCATCGAACGCGAAGGTATCAAAAGAGAAAATGACGCGAAAAAACTGAAGACCATCACGGAGCTCATCGCGAATACTCAGGAAAAACTAGACAGCCTCAAAGCGTCATGGAAGAATGAAAAAGATATCGTGGACTCTATTCAGAATATCAAAAAACATATCGAAGAACTTGAACATGAAGCAACCGTCGCAGAGCGTGAATCGAATTATGAACAGGTCGCCAAAATCAGATATGGTGAACTGGTGACTGAAAAAACAAAATTAGCGGATGAAGAAACCAAATTGCATGCCTTGCCTAAGGACAGCCGGTTTACAAATGAAGAAGTCACGGCGGATGATATAGCTGAAGTAGTATCCAAATGGACAGGAATACCATTGCAAAAAATGCTACAGAGTGAGAAGGATAAAATGCTCACACTTGAAGCAGAGATCGGCAAACGTATGATAGGGCAAGCTGAAGCGGTAAAAGCTGTTTCAAATGCAGTACGTCGAAGCCGAGCCGGACTGCAGGATCCGAATAAACCTATTGGTTCATTTATATTTCTTGGCCCAACCGGTGTAGGAAAAACGGAATTAGCAAAAGCACTCGCTGAAGTTCTTTTTGATGATGAAAATGCACTCACTCGTATTGACATGAGTGAATACCAGGAAAAATTCAGTGTGTCAAGATTGATAGGCGCTCCTCCGGGATATGTTGGTTATGACGAAGGTGGTCAATTGACTGAAGCTGTCAGACGCAGGCCGTATTCAATTGTATTGTTGGATGAAATTGAGAAAGCGCATCCCGATACATTCAATGTTCTTTTGCAGGTATTGGATGATGGACGATTGACGGACAATAAAGGGCGTATGGCCAATTTCAAAAACACCATCATCATCATGACCTCCAATATGGGTTCTGATACCATATTGGAAAATTTTGAAGATCTGCAGGCCGTAGGTGAAAGCAAACGGCAAGACATATTGGCCACCACAAAAGAAGAAGTTTTCAACTTGCTGAAAGGAACGCTTAAACCTGAGTTTCTAAACAGGATCGATGATAAAATAATGTTCCTTCCACTCACCAAAGAAGAAATTAAAAAAATAGCAGAACTCCAACTCCGGAAAATAAAGAAAAACCTCTCTGACCGTGACCTTAATCTTGAAGTTAGTGACAAAGCTTTAACCCTGCTGGCGGATATCGGTTATGATCCGCAGTATGGTGCACGTCCTCTCAAGAGAGTCATCGAAACTGACCTTGTCAATGAACTAGCGATACAGGTGTTGTCCGGAAAATTTGTAGCCGGTGATACCATCTACATTGATGCCGACAACAAAGGTTTTGTCTTTAGCGAAGATGGCTTCAAAGGAAATGGAACTATGCCTGTAGCGAATAAAGATGGTAAGCAAAAAATTCAGAAAAGAGAAGACCAGGTTGATAAATTGAATAAGGCCACGAAAGATGTCAATGATCTAGTGAAAGGTATCAAAGCCGACGATGACGATGATGATGAGGAAGATCAGCCGCAGACGGAGACGGGGAAGAAGTAATTCTTAACCCCTAAATCCCCTAAAGGGGACCCTTTTACCTAGTCTTAATATTTTTTTATGCGAATAGATTCTTAAAGAAAAAAATAACCTTTGACATCCTTTTTCAAACGAAAAGGTCCCCTTTAGGGGATTTAGGGGTAAGACGCTACTTCACACGCTCAGGATTTTCTTTAATAAACGCCTTCCACCCGGATTTTTTTGAAGATACTATTCTGCCTGATTGATAATGATGACAAAGTGCAACGGACAATGCATCCGTTGCATCAAGCTCAAGTTTTTCTGGTTTTAAATTCAACATTCGGCAGAGCATATCGGCGACTTGTTCTTTTGCGGCATTTCCGTTTCCGGTGACGGATTGTTTTATTTTTTTCGGAGAGTATTCTGTGATTGTGAGGCCCATAGTCATTCCGGCAGCCATAGCGACACCCTGTGCGCGACCAAGTTTCAACATTGATTGTACATTTTTTCCAAAGAATGGAGCTTCAATCGCAAGGTCTTGAGGAAGATAGCGTTCGATAATCTCCTGAATTTCGAGGAAGATCTCGCGAAGCTTATCACTTGGATTCTTTTTCTCTTTGAGATGAAGCACACCTATCTCTAAGACTGTAACCTGGTCACGATCTATTTCGATGACAGCAAATCCCAGGATGTTAGTTCCGGGATCAATGCCAAGGATGCGTGTAGATTTCATGGGTGCAAGTTACGATTTTACCCCCTACCTCCTGACAGGGGGAATTTAACAGACTTTCTCTTGCTCTCTTACTCTCTCACACTCTATTCTTACATTTGTCAATATGAGGAATTCTTTCAAAAGCCTTTTGCATACCCTCAAAGAAAACGCAAATCGATTTGACCCGCTAAGTTTGGAAACTAAATTCCAATGTTTAAAAGAGCTGTCAAAAATGACGCTTCCGGTCAGTAAAGACCTGATCACTTATTTTGAAACTCTTCTTTTTATAACTGCCTATCCTGCTGATATAAAGCAACTTTTATTTGCTGAAAAGGAATTAATGCGGATCACCAGGTACCTCAAAGTAAACCGGAAAAGTCAAAGTAAATTATTTGACAATTCAGGAATGCCCTTTACATCGACGATAACACGTTTTTCACATGATGGTGTCAGGTGGCTTCTTGCACATCCACATTGTAACGTGACGCTTAATTCTTTTGAATCGCCCACACTTCAACTCAATGAGGTACTTCGACTGACCCTCACCTCACTCGAAAAAAGTGAAACAACAGCCGGCCATAGCAATCAAGGCCTGCTTGATACACTATTGGTGCCGGAAAAACAGCGTCTTCGTTTTATCATCGATCAACATGGAAGGCTGGATCATCTTCCATATGTCAAAGATCATTTCTATGACCGTCTCGAATTATTCGTCAGGGTTATGCCCAATGACAAATTATTTTCAAAAGCATACAACCGGTTACCATATCTCTCTACTTATTTTAATCAGGAGCTGCTTAAGAAATTTGAGATAAAGGAAATACTGAACAAATCTTTGCCGGTATTTATGGAAATGCCTGAAACCGAAAAGGAAAGAGTGATATCAGTGATAAAAAATTCAATGGCCGTTACGGGCAGGGAAACTGATCCGACCACGTTTATGGAAGAAAGTTCATTGAGAATATATCACCTCGAACGTGGCATTTCAGTTGCGATATATGGTATGATTCCATCAAGACAACTTCCGCTTGAATCGTACATTGGTTTTACTGCATTTAAAAATGGATTTCCGGTTGCTTATGGAGGTGCATGGGTATTTGGCGAAAGAGCCAATTTTGGCATCAATATTTTCGAATCCTTCAGGAATGGTGAATCAGCATTTATCCTCGCGCAGCTCTTGCGTGTCTACAAACATGTATTTAAACTCTGTTATTTTGAAGTTGAGCCTTATCAATTCGGCCTGGACAATCCTGAAGGAATTGCATCCGGTGCATTCTGGTTTTATTATCGTTTTGGCTTCAGGCCTCTCGACCTTACCTTAAGACAAAAAGCCAAAGAGGAGTATGAGAAAATAAAGACTAAAAAGGGATACAGGACAAGTCACAAGACGTTGATCCATTTTACAGAAAGCAGTATAGGACTTAAACTTAGCAGATCTGTTCCTCCGGCAGTGGTCGATATTACTGGCACAGTGACCCGCATGATTCAACGCGTTTATAATGGTGACAGATTTTTAGCTGAGTCAGAATGCAGGACTAAATTTTTAATGAAAACAAATATTCATTCAACACGGGATGAATATGAAAATCAGACCTTAACTGAAGTTGCTTTATGGGCCAGGGCAATGAATATAAAAGATACCCGACGGCTTGATATACTAGCACAAATGATCACGACCAAATCAAAAGATGTCTATGCATACCAGGATTTGGTCATCAACTTTTTTAAGGATTATAAAATTCTGAAGCGTTATTAAGATTTGGACATTATAAATGTGTTCCAATCTACACCGATGCGGAAGGTTTGATATAGCCTACCATTAGCAAGGTTGCCACCATAATGTTTTGAAGCGGAATGTAGGGCACCTGAGGGATAAGCAACCATCCTATTGAACCTATAACCTACACGGTCAGTCTCTATCCACTTATTTCTGTTTTTTGATTCTTTTTCAAACTGCTCCCTTAGATGTCCCAAGGTCATTTTGAACCTTCGCGCATCACGCGGCATAGGCGGATCGCACAAACCTGTTTTTTTATGCATCCACAAAGATGTTCCGCAATCTACAGGGAGATCTGGTGTCAGGTATATGACGATAGTGATATCATTGTAAGGTTCATCAGAATGGACACCTGGAGTTTCCTTTGTCTGTCCTTTCGAAAAACCCTGATAGAAAACTCCATTTTCCTCTATTGGATCTGTATCCCATCTGGTGATTTTTATTCCAAGTATTTTTTCCAATTTTGATTTCACACCAGGCTCATGATAGACAGTAGTGCTTCGAAGACCAGTTACATGTTCTGGTTCATAATATGTAGCAGAAAGTGCAGCTTGATACGTTTTTTCAGGATCAGTATAAAAATTATCCTTGACGAGTAAAAAGCGTTTATACATTAGCGTATTCATAGTTGCTTTTTATTTTCTTAAAATTAAC
>JBATMM010000296.1:0-6842 GCA_049289835.1 Saprospiraceae bacterium
GGCGTGAATCTATGGCGGTCAGGTACATATCAGAAATGGGAATCTTATTACGGCAATGCTATTCGTACCAATCCGGGTTCAGGACTTGCCAATCTCAATTATGGTTCGATGCTGCGCGATGAAGGAAAATGGGATGAGGCGTTGCCTTACATTGAAAAAGGTGTTCAGTTAAGTCCGGATTATACGGATGCAAAAGTCAGGCTTGCAGAAGCGTATTTCAATCTCAAGAAATATAATGAGGCCATTGAAATATCAAATTCTGTTATTGCAAAAGAACCAAAGAATCTCACAGCACTTCAATTCAGAGGCAGCTCATATGGAGCAAGCGGACAAACTGCTGAAGCAGCCAAAGATTTTAAAATCATATTAGAAGCTGATCCTAAAAACACACATGGCCTATTCAATCTGGGTGTTGCGTATAAAGAATCGAACATGCTCAACGATGCCATTGAGACGTATTCAAAACTTATTTCCCTGCAGCCTGATTTTCCAAACGTCTATTTTGAAAGAGGATTCTGTTATGGAAAGATGGGCTTATTTCCCCAGGCTAAAGCAGACATGGATGCATCGATTAAGTATCAGCCAACTCATGGAGCTTCTTATTTCTTCCGGGGCCGCGCCTGGGAAGCCCTGGGCGATCAGAAATCGGCCTGTGCAGACTGGAAGAAGGCCCTTGAGCTGGGCACGAAGGATGCCGAGCCATTTATTCGGGATAAGTGTAATCAGTAGAATCGTGAGGGAAAATTGGACAAAAATGCGTCATAATTGTGTACCAGGCTGACACTTATAAATACGTGTATTATCAGGCAGTTATGACAGTGTGGCACACCTAGGTGTGGCACATCTAAGTGTGGCACACTGTCTTTCAGGCGGAAATCCGTTATCTCCCTATCTTCGCCACTTACTCCGGATCAAGGAAAACAATGAAAAAATCAATTAAAGAAATACTTACCGCCAAGCCTGTCGGACAGGAAGTCACCGTCTGCGGTTGGGTGAGGACGTTCAGAAGCAACCAGTTTATAGCCGTCAGTGATGGGTCATGTATGCAGACTATGCAGGTAGTAGTCGATCATGAAAACACGGACCCAGCATTGCTAAAAAGGATCACGACAGGCAGTGCGGTCATCGCCACCGGGACACTTATTGAATCAATGGGTAAAGGGCAGGCTGTTGAAGTCAAAGCGCACACGATTGAAGTAGTAGGCGATGCGGATCCCGATAAATATCTGTTGCAGCCCAAGAAGCATAGCATGGAATTTCTCCGCGACATCGCACATATGCGCATCAGGACGAATACGTTTGGCGCTGTGATGCGTATACGTCATGCGCTCGCCTATGCGATCCATCATTTCTTTCACGAAAGAGGTTTCTTTTATTTTCATAGCCCGATCATCACCGGATCTGATGCAGAAGGCGCAGGTGAGATGTTCAAAGTCACTACACTGTCACTTGAGAATACACAAAAGAACAAAGAAGGGGATGTCGACTTCAAAAAAGATTTCTTTGGCAAAGCCACTAATCTCACCGTATCAGGCCAACTTGAAGCAGAGCTCGCGGCATTGGCATTGAGCCGCGTATATACATTCGGTCCTACATTTCGTGCAGAGAATAGCAATACGACAAGACATCTGGCAGAATTCTGGATGATCGAACCGGAGGTTGCATTTTTTGATCTCAGGGACAATATGGATCTCGCTGAATCGATGTTGAAGTATGTCATTGCATTTGCACTCGAACATTGTGCCGATGATATTCAGTTTCTGAAAGAAAGACAGGAGCAAGAGGAATCGACGAAACCACAACAGGAGAGAAGCACAATGGATCTTATTACAAAACTCCATTTCGTGGTCGACAATGAATTCCAGCGTTTGAAATACGAAGAAGCCATTCAGATTCTCATGAATAGCACACCGAATAAAAAAGGAAAATTTCAATACCCGATAGAAGGGTGGGGCACCGATCTGCAATCAGAGCATGAGCGCTATCTGGTTGAAAAACATTTTCAAAAACCTGTGATCCTTACGAATTATCCAAAGGAGATCAAAGCATTTTATATGCGTGTTGATGATGATGGACGTACAGTGTCAGCGATGGACATATTGTTTCCATCGATCGGTGAGATTGTAGGTGGATCTCAACGCGAAGAAAGGCTTGATGTGCTTACACAACGTATGGAAGAAATGAATATTCCGCTTCATGAAATGGATTGGTATTTAGATACAAGAAGATTTGGTACATGTCCACATGCCGGATTTGGATTAGGTTTTGAAAGACTTGTATTGTTTGTGACGGGTATGACAAATATCCGGGACGTTATTCCATTTCCGAGGACGCCGGGGAACGCGGAGTTTTAAAAATCTCGTGATCTTGTGATCTGGTGATGTAGTGATCTAATTTGCGTTAATGCTTCGACACATTCGACTAGCCTTTAGATTTACGCTCAGTGCACCGCCTGCTTTACTCAACCCAGTTCTACAGCTCAGCAACGCAGCGAAATTTGCGGCAAGAATAAAAGCAGTATGCAATTCAAGCGTAGCGATGATCGCGCCAATACGAAGTAAATGTTGCAGGAAGGCAAAAAAGCAAATGTCTTTTCTTTGCGTCTTTGCGAGGTAATAATAAAAACGAAGGTCAGAGAGCAAAGAAATTAATTTGCGTTAATATTTTTTTGAAATAATTCTGCTTCATCTGTGGTGGATTGGTTTTCGATTTAGAGCAAAGTTTTAGGATCAATCCGTATAAATTCCTGCCACGATATTCCATCAGCACCTACTGTCAATACTTTGTCAGGATGATGCGCTTTTACAAAAGCATTGATGCCTGATCGTCTATGTTTAAATGCTGTGGTGACTTCTATGCCGATCGTTTTTTTTCCATCGGTCATGACAAAATCGATTTCATCATTGACATGTCTCCAATAATTCAGGGTGAATTGATTTTTTAAACTTGCATTCAGGAGATGAGCTCCTATGCAGGATTCTACCCATCGGCCCCATCTCGACGGATCATTGTGGATGGTTGAAAAGTTTTCAGATTGAGTTGCTGTCATCAATGCAGTGTTGTGCACCTGGAATTTCGGAATTGAGCCTCTTTGCCTTACTTTTCCATGGCTATATTTTTCAAGACCAGCGAGCAGACCAGCCGTATCTAACAGATTCAGATAATGCGATAATGTCGTTGTATTACCAGCATCCTGCAACTGGCCTAATATTTTATTAAAGGATAAGATCTGACCTGAATATTGGCTGCCCAGATCAAAAAGTCTTCGCATGAGTGCTGGCTTATCTACTCTTGTCAATTGCAAGATGTCCATGGAGATGCTCGTTTCAATCAATGAATCGCGCACATAATTTTTCCATCGGTTTTCATCCTGAATCAGTGATGCAGATCCGGGATATCCTCCAAACCAAACATATTCTTCGGGGCTGAATCCGAACGCAGCATTCATTTCAGAAAATGTCCAATGACTTAGATAAATAGATTCAAATCTTCCGGTGAGTGATTCAGTTAATCCCTGTTGTAAAAGCAGTCGGGAAGAACCCAGCAGGATTACCTTGAGATTGATATCGTTTCGGGTATCGGCATCCCATTCTCTTTTGACCTGCTCACTCCAGTTTTTGATTTTTTGAATTTCATCAATGATGAGAATGGCTTCACGAGAAGCTTCTGATTGCAATTTTATACGGGCAGTTTGCCATTGAAGACTGATCCAGGATTCGTCATCAGTAGCTATAGCATCAGCAGAGGAAAATTGAACAGGCAGGGTTGTTCTTTTTGAAAACTGAGTCACCAGTGTGGTCTTTCCAACCTGTCTTGGACCGGTGACGACCTGGATGAATTTTCGTGGTTCCAGATTCATTCGTTGCTTCAGAACTTCCAGTTCATTCCTGATTAATTTGGTGCCGTTACTCATAGGTATTGAAATTATTCTCTGAGTAAAATTACTTATAATATTGAGTAAAATTACTCAACATATTGAGTAAATTTAATAATGTAATAAATAAAATTTATAATAAGCTTTAAATCAATTATTTATATCAATAAATTTGAAATATCATTTCTTCAAAATCCTTATCTTCCAGGCAGAAAAAACATGATTTGAAGGGTTAAAAAGCATAAAGCCCTAAAATCCTTTATACCTTGACCTGGAAAGATGTGCAGACTTAACGAGAACTTATGTTGACCTTTCATCAACCCACCTTTGAAGAACTATCCGGAAAAGAATGGCTGGTGACCAATGGACTTGGTGGCTATGCTTCATCCACTATTTCAGGAGCGAACACCCGTCGGTACCATGGTTTATTGGTGGCTTCCCTTCGGCCGCCGACAGAGCGAATGGTTATCGTATCAAAAGTAGAGGAGACAATAACCACTGAAAATGGTGAGAAGATTAATCTTTCATCAAATCAATATCCCGGAGCTATTCATCCGCAAGGTTACCAGATGATTTCTGATTTCAATCGTGTCCCTTTGCCGGTGACGACATTCAAAGGCCATGGATGGAAACTCACGAAGACAGTTTTTATGGTACATCATTCCAATACCACTGTTGTTGAATATGCGAATCACGGAAAGAAACCTTTGACACTGGAGTTGAATCCATTCTATGTATACAGGGATTACCACCACTTGTTTACATATCATGATCAATTTAATTTTAATAGAGAAGAAAAATCCCATGGTGTATCTGTTATTCATCCTTATCAAGAGTGTAATCCTTTTTTTGTGCAATGTCCACACAGTGATTTTCAACACCACATCATTTGGTACAGAAATTTTGAATATGCGAAGGAAACCGATCGGGGTCTTGATGATCATGAAGATGCGTGTTCGATCGGCATATATACTCTTCACTTAAAACCCGGTCAAAAAGGACATATCGTTTTCACACTTGATAGTGAACAATTAAATCGATCCTGGACAGATCTTAGAGATGATGAGGAAAAGAGAATAGCGGGGTTAGCAACAAAGGAAGTTGGCAAAGACATAAAAGATTTGTCTAAGGAGAATCTTCAATTTTACAAAGACCTTATTATTTCAGGCCATCAATTTATCGTTCGTCGTGCATCTAACGATGGGCATAGTATTATTGCAGGATACCACTGGTTTACAGATTGGGGACGAGATACGATGATAGCGATGCGTGGACTGGTCATTGCTGAAGGGAAAAAGAAGCTGGCAAAGGATATCATCCACACATTTTTGATGTATCTCAAAGAAGGATTGATTCCCAATCGATTCCCTGATCAGGGTGAAACACCGGAATACAATACGATCGATGCTTCATTATGGCTTTTTATTGTGCTTCATGAATATCAGGAGAAGTTTGATGATGCAGAATTTATTGAAGAATGTCTGCCGAAACTGAAAGAAATACTGACTTCGTATCGTGAAGGCACACATTTCAATATTCATATGTTGAAGGAGGGTTTGATTTTTGGAGGTGAGGGATTGAACCAACTGACCTGGATGGATGCAAAGGTTGGCGATTATGTAGTCACTCCACGTCATGGATGTCCTGTTGAAATCAATGTGCTGTGGTATAATGCAATATGCATCTATCTCAAATTTCAAAAATTATGTAAAATAAAAGATGAAGGTTGGCAAAAACTTGCAACCATAGTCAAAGATGCTTTTCGGAAAAATTTCATGAATGAACAGGGATATCTCAATGACGTGGTGATCCCAGGCGAATATGCTGATGATGCGTTTAGATCAAACCAGATTTACGCACTGAGTCTTCCATTTTCGATGCTGACAAAAAAGGAGAGTGAAGAAGTATTGCATTTCGTGAAAGAAAAATTATACACACCATATGGTTTGCGTTCATTGTCAATGGATCATCCTGATTTTGTCGGCATTTACAAGGGAGATCAATGGCATCGCGACAGTGCTTATCACCAGGGTACGGTCTGGGGATTTCTTCTGGGCGAATATTTACTTGCATACCTTAATGTGCATGCTCATTCTTTAAAAGCAAAGAAGCATGTCCTGGAAATGATGGGTCCGATGAAAGAACATTTCTATCATGCCGATTGTATACATGGTATATCAGAAATATTTGACGGAGAAAACTCCGGGCCAGGCAAAGGATGTATACATCAGGCATGGTCGGTAGGCATGTTGCTTCGTGTTTTTGATGAATTAAAGGAATAAACACAAAAGGATTATGCCACGTACTATTCTTGTCACAGGAGCCAGTGGAAATTTAGGAAGAGATGTTGTCCGGCATTTGGCTACAGAAGGGCACCAGGTCATAGCGCTGACCGGTTCTTATAAAATGTCTGAGGAAATAGATAAAATTATTTCTTTTCAAACCCAGGTGGATCTTGGCAATCAGACTGAATCTGCAAAGACAATGGTGAATTTAATAAGTCTGTATCCTCAATTGGATGCTGCTGTTTTACTGGCAGGTGGTTTTGAAATGGGCGACATCAAAGACACTGATGAAGTTTTGATTGACAAACAGATAAAACTCAATTTCAAAACTGCATGGTTTGTGATCCAACCGTTGATGACACATTTTAAAGACAAGGGAGGAGGTCAGTTTATCCTGATGGGTGCAAAACCGGCCCTCAATCCTTCAGAGAGTGTCAGCAAAGTAGCTTATGGACTTTCTAAATCTTTATTATTTACACTTGCTGAGATAATCAATGCTGAAGGAAAAGATACCGGTATCACAGCTTCTGTCATTGTCCCTGAAGTAATTGATACTCCTCAAAACCGGAAGGATATGCCTGATGCTGATTTTTCAAGTTGGGTTAAAACGTCCACGATATCGGAGATCATCAGTTTTATTTTATCAGATGCCGGAAGATGGATGAGGCAGCCTGTTTATAAGG
>JBATMM010000297.1:0-4453 GCA_049289835.1 Saprospiraceae bacterium
GAGGAATATCGATCAATGAATATTGAACCATGAAATAGAGTCTGAACAATGAAGGGCTGAATTTGAATTTATTACAGTCACTTCAAATTCTTCAGTCCTTTCGGACTTTATCACTCGTTGATCGATATTCCTCTGTTCCTTTCTGACTACAAAATTCAATGGCGATGATCTGCTTCATACTTCAAATCTCGCTATTCGCTATTCGATATTCAATATTCAATAATGCGAGTCATGAGAGACGAGTGTCATCAGGTGAATGTATTGCTCTCCTGTTTTAGAGTTGATTAAAGGGGAAATTAATTCACAAAAACTTTTCCAACATGTAAATGGCCATTCTTATCAAACAAAGTTAAAAATAGCAATCCTTTTAATCCCAAATGTTGAATTGAGAAGGGAGTATCCATATGGAATTTATCATCTTCAAACAACTGCTGGCCTGTTGAATTAAATACTTTAAGGGCGCACTGTTTATCCAGGTCTTCAGCCTTCAGCCATAGTTCATCCGAAGCAGGGTTGGGATAAATTTCTAATTGCGGTTCAGGTATTAGATCATGTGTGCTTACTGTACCACATGCATTGCACTGTGCGTGACTTTCCAAAATTTGACCATCCTGAAATAAGCAGGACTCGAGAAGGTTATCATGATTAGGGGTAAAAAAATAATACATTCCAAATATCCCGCGTGTTTCGCCTTTGCCTTCAATAACTTTGATATTAGCTCCAACTGCAAATATGGTTTCCAACGTAATATTTTTCTTTCCATTTATAATTTCATCTGAGATCACTTTATACGTGCGATAAACCCCGAATCCGGATAAAACACGTACAGTATCTCCTGTGGCCCATGCGAAATCATAAAGCAGGACTTCCTGATTTGCATCCAACAAAGAAACGGCAGATTCATAATCAGTGAAAATCTCGTCGGGTACATCAAACTTGTAGAAATACACTTTTTCATCTTCCTGGCGTATGGCACCAATATTAATCGGTGATGCATTTTCGTGTTGTTCGTAATGCTGGCAGGTTTTGCTCTGATACTCAACAATACATAATGGCTCATAGGACAATTTCTGATATGTAAGTCCATCGATCAAAGTATCCCCTGTTAACTTTTCATCCCAAAGATGATAGCCAAGAGAACTAGTACATGGATAAGTCTGATATACTGATACCCATTCTGCTTGACCTTGAGGGAATACCTGGCCAAAGCATAAAAAGCTATAAGAACAAAGGAAGAGCAATATGGAGATCCTCATTTGGTTGAATTTGGAAAGTGAATGCAAAGAATTTTTATCAGAATCCCTTCGGTAAATTAGTGTAGTTTAATTTAATCAAAAGCATAATATCCAATGAAATTTTTTTCCTAATCTGCATTGACAGGAAAAACCCTCCATCAGTTAAAAGGCGGTATAATTTAAAATCAGACTCCACCTCAGCATTCACAAGCAAACCACTGATTCATTATATTTCCAAAGATTTCAACTCCTTTTTGGCCATGATAAAAATTACTTTCCTGATCATCTCTACCCTCTTTATCTTTAAGCAAACCCAGGCTCAGGTCCAGATCACTTCTTTCGACCGGTTTGGCAGGGAACTGGGTTCATATCCTTCCAGCTTTAAGATTCTTAAGGACAACCTGATCTTCACAGCACAAAACAGCAGCTATGGTACTGAACTATGGATCACCCACGGAGATACGAATTCAGCCACGTTGTTAAAAGATATAAACCCCGGGAGACAAAGCAGCATTACCAATTATTTAGATGACGCTTCCTCAGTTGAACTGAATGATGAACTTTATTTTATTGCTAATGACAACCTCTCTGCCGGTGAACTTTGGAAAACAGATGGCACGGAGGCTGGCACAAAAAAAGTTTCTTTTAATCTTGATTTCAATGTTACCCGGCTCACAGTCGTCCAGGATAAAATCTATTTTACCATTTATCGAAACGGATTTATGGAAGTCTGGCAAAGCAATGGGACTGCAGTCGGAACAAAGCTTATAAAAAAGAATATCCCCGCATTGGGTGTAACCACCATACAGGGCGAAGCAGGCAACCTTTTTTTCTTCAGTTTCAGACAATCCGGTAGCAGCGATGTAGAAGTTTGGAGGAGTGATGGCACTACTGATGGAACTTATATGCTCATAAATGGAATTGATGGCAATGGTGCCGGAAATACAGGGACTGCTGAATTAACCCAGTTTGTTGAATATCATGACGAACTATATTTCGTCAGTCGCCATCATATTTACAGGACGGATGGTTCGATAGTAAATACGGTACCGGTATATGAATGGAATTCCAGTTTCAACCTGGTGTTATATGGCGATGTCATCGTTGCAAATGACCTGATGTATTTTTCCTTTTTCAAAGCTAACCGCTTGTTCATCCTCGAATCCGATGGAACAGAAACCGGAACTAAATCTATATATGACGAAACTTCGCCCCGGTATTTTATTCCATCCAATCTTTCCATCTGGAATGGTGATTTTATTTTTACAGGTCCAGGTGCAGCGAACAGAACATCCATCTTGAAAATGAACATGTCGGATTATTCGGTTTCAGAAGTAAAGCAAATTGATGACCAGGCTACGAAGCCGTTTATTTTCTCTAATGGCGACTTCACCAGGATAATGCACAACGATACCGGTTTATTTTTCCTGATGGTGCCGGAAGGAGATTTTTACGAATCCGTTTCATGGTTTTCGGATCTGACAGAAACAGGAACATATTCCTTCCCTAAACTTGATGACGTAGGAAATGCCATCCCTTTCCATAACTATTTTTATCTACCCTATGATGCAGAAGAACTGAACATAGAATTGGGCCGGTCCGGCGGAACAGAAAGCAATACCGGGTTATGGGATAACATTAATCCCTTTCACCTCGGACTTGCCGGCAGGGGGCTTATCGGATTAAATGATCAACTGATATTCAATGCCAATGATGGCAATCATGGTGATGAATTGTGGACATATAGGAATGATAGTCTTGAATTATTGAAAGACATATGGCCAGGTACATTTTCTTCTTTTCCCAGTGAATTGACAAAGCTTCACGATAAGATCCTGTTCTTTGCAAGTGATAGTGTAAGCGGAGCAGAATTGTGGGTGACAGATGGAACCAGTGACAATACCAAAATGCTTGCTGACATTAATCCCGGGCCTGCGGATTCTTATACAACTTCGCTTATACCATTTGATGACAAACTTTTTTTTGTAGCCGAAATCGAGGACAGCAGGTATATGATGGTCACGGATGGTGAAATGGTGGATACCATCGCAAAGCTGGATGAGAATGATCACGGCTTCCCATTTACGCCTAGGGATTGGGTGGCCGGGGATTCATTGATGTATTACATCACCATGGAATATGGAGAAGAGATTTGGGTGAGTAATGGTACAGCTGCAGGAACATTCTCCCTGAAACGATTTGGCACATGTAATCAGCTTACTGTTGTCAACAACAGGGCATATTTCACGGCGATCAGCGATGAGTTGAACGAACTTGAGTTATGGACTTCAGACGGAACTATCGAAGGAACGCATTTAGTAGAAGATCTGGGTAGCGGGTATTCTTCGGATCCTAAGGATTTGATTGCTTATAAAGATTGGCTTGTCTTCTCCGCAAAAACTGATTTTGAAGGAAGAGAAATGTTCAGGTCAGATGGTAATGGGGCATCCCAGATCATGGATTTCAATCCCGGTGGTGGAAATACGATTTACCACGCCGGTTTCGCAGAATACAATGGACTATTATTTTTTAATGGGCGAAAAGGAAACACGGGCAGTGAATTGTACAGCACACCTGCAAATAATCCTTCTCCCGATTTGATAAAAGACATTCGTCCAGGTACAGAAAATTCATTTCCATCAGAGCTTACATCAATACATGATAAGTTGTATTTCCAGGCATATACTGATGAAAACGGAATGGAGCTGTGGGTTACAGATGGTACGAAAGACGGTACAAAACTGGCAGCGGATATTCTTTCCGGTGAACTAAGTTCAACGCCAACAAATATGACAAGTGCCGGTAAAAATTTATTTTTTATCGCGGAGACAGAAAAAAACGGTAGGCAGATCTGGATGTTGAAAGATGAGTTTATGGTTTCCGTAATTGAATCTGAACCAAAACAAGAGATCCTCCTTTATCCGCAACCTGCAACGGATCAGGTAACGATAAAATCAAATGAGGACATCATGTATGTGGAAGTATATGATTTGAATGGTAAATGGATACGTAAGAAAAAAGCAAATTCAAATACTTTTTCAATAGCTGATCTGCCAGGTGGGATATATTTCGTGCGGTTTAGAATAGAAGGAAGGGAGGTGATTCATAAGCTGGTTAAACTGGAGTGATGATTCAATTAAAATGTTATCCACATCCGGATGTGCATAAGTACCTGGAGTACCTGGAAGTCAACCCGTTGCGACAGTGTGGCACACTTA
>JBATMM010000298.1:0-9035 GCA_049289835.1 Saprospiraceae bacterium
ATCGGATACTATCCACATGATCGATATTACGTTACTGCCGGCATACAGAGGAAAAGGTTATGGAGAATATCTGATCCGGCAACTTTTTGATGAGGCCGCCCTTGCCGGAAAAGCTGTAAGTATCTATGTGGAGAGACAGAACAGAGCATTACATTTATACGAAAGAATGGGATTTGAGGTCATCGATGACAGTAACCAGGTCTATCTGCTCATGAATTACAAACCCACTTGAAATTTTACATGTCATTATTATAAAGGTTACACTTGATCATTGATTAATTAAATTATACATTATAATATCTGCATTTAGAATGGAATCTTTTCTTCAAATTACTGACTTTGAGCCTTATCTGAATACTAAAATGCTTATTTCGTGGTCACCAGATTATACACTACCTGCTGAGCTCATAGAACTGGAGAAGCTAAGGTCGGAAACCAATATAGATCGTGCGCCTTTTAGTATTGTTTTTAGAACTGAACAAAAAAATGAATATTTTAAACAGGGTATTTGTATATTGCAGCATCCGGAAAAAGGTGAGATAGATCTTTTTTTGGTTCCTTTAGGCCTGGACGAAACAGGGATGCGGTATGAGGCCATATTTTCTTGATTGTATTATTTTTTATCCTTCCGTCAGGGATCACGGGAGTTCGGGCTAGCCGAAATGATGTTGTTTTTTTAATTGCATACACTTAATACAGAAGGGATTTTTTTTTGCTGGATGTTCGCGCAATGGCAGACCTGTTTTTTGCTGCCAATACGTGATATGTGTGGAACAACTCAAAAGCGGAGTTGAAACCAACTGCTAATTTCTTTACGAATAATTTTCTATAAAAATGATTGTGCTCCCTACCCAGATTGATATGTTTACGTGATAATAACATCGGCGGCATAAACTTTCTACTGCCACTATCGACTAGTAAGGATGAACGAATATTGAAGGAAAATTTTTCTTTAGAAGATTGTTATACCTGCACCGCGTTGAATTCGTGATATTATTTTTTATTTCTTAATCTTTAAATTCTAATCATTATGGGTACACCATTTCTCGGTGAGATTAAAATCATTAGTTGGAATTTTGCTCCGTCCGGTTGGGCCTATTGCAACGGGCAATTGCTACCAATTAATCAGAACCAGGCTCTTTTCTCTATCATGGGGACAACCTACGGAGGGGATGGCCGGACAACCTTTGCATTACCGGATCTACGAAACAGAGCGCCCTTACACCGGGGGACACAATTCGTGCAGGGTCAGCAATTCGGAGAAGATGCACACACACTGTCCATCAACGAAATTCCGGCCCACAACCACACGATACAGGCATCCGCACCTGCAAACTCCGGGACAAACACATTTACGGTACCTGGTAATTATCTTTCGAATAGTGCTCCTGCAGAAATCTATAATACCGGTGCGGGCGCTCCTAAATTGGTGAGTTTATTTCCTGCCAGTGTATCTAATTATGGAGGGAGTCAGGCTCACAATAATCTGCAACCCTACCTTGTGCTCAATTTTGTTGTTGCGCTTCAGGGAATTTTCCCATCTCCAAACTAATTCTTCAACCATTAAAAATCTACTATCATGTCAAGTCCATATATAGGAGAAATCCGGATGTTCGGTGGAAATTTCGCACCCGTCGGATGGCAATTTTGTGACGGATCAATCCTACCCATATCAGAAAACGATGCATTATTTAACCTTATAGGCACTACCTACGGGGGGGATGGCCAGGAAACCTTTGCTGTACCAGATCTTCGGGGACGAATTCCGGTTCATGTGGGAGGTAGTAAGGTCTTAGGCCAAAGCGCCGGATCAGAATCTGTAACCCTCACCAATAGTACAACGCCTTTACATAATCATACATTCCAGGCGTACGACGGTATAGCAAACTCACCAAATGCCGGTAATAACCTTTTCGGTCTTTCCACGCAGGTAAATATGTTTTTTGCCGACAATCCGTCTCAGTCTCTGAATGCCCTTTCTGTCAGCAACTTTGGAGGTAGTCAGCCTCATGACAACATGATGCCCTATCAGTGCATCAGCTTTATCATCTCATTATTTGGCATTTTTCCTCATCAATAAAAAAATAAAATCATGGATCCATTTGTAGCAGAAATCAGAATATTTTCAGGAAATTTTGCACCTAAAGGCTGGTCAACTTGTGATGGCCAGCTCATGCCCATATCTCAAAACACTGCGCTATTTTCCTTATTAGGTACAATGTATGGCGGTGATGGCAGAAGCACCTTTGGCCTTCCTGATTTACAGGACAGTGTTCCAATGTTTTGGGGACAAGGGCCGGGACTGAGCCTTCGAAGCCTGGGTGAAACAGGAGGGTCAGCGAACGTAACAATTATAGCATCCGAATTTCCAGCCCATAATCATAACATCCTTGGGGCAGCGGATCCGGGCGACACAAATATCGCTAAGGGCAATGCGATCACCAGGTCTGCCGGCGGATCAGTGTATAATGCGACGCTAACGAATGCTGCGCAGTTGGCACCAACAGCGCTCAACGTTATTGGGGGTTCCCTTCCTCATAATAATATGCAGCCCGTTTTAACACTGTTATTTATTATTGCTTTGCAGGGTGTATTTCCGCAACGGCCATAAATGCTTTTTTTCACCGATCACGGAATCAGCTTCCGTGATCGGTGAAGTTTTAAACTCAAGCCTGATCTGTGTTTTCAATCCAGTGTAAAAACAATTCCATGTGGACTCAATGTGCAATCTGAGCAACTTCATCGGAAGTTCAGATTGTGTGATATGGCAATTGTTTATACTTATCAGAAAAGATTTAGAAATTTCATCCCTTACCACCTGCGTCGTCAGGAGTCATTATAACATCAACATACAATTCTTATAGCGCTTCATCACAGGGCTTTGTATCTTTATGCGAATCCTGGAGTTGAGGTGATTCGAAAGACATCCTTCATTTGATGGAAAGATTTGTCCGGGAAGCCAGTCCAAAAAAATAAGGGGGTGATTTTTTACTTAAACTAAAAATAAGCATGGAGCATAAAAGTGATGTCCAGGATTTCCTGATGAACACAGATTTCATCCCCTATCAAAATCAGATGTTTACGATTGACTTTACTACTGAAGTCAGTCTGCCTGCTGAACTCATTGAGGTAAAGGAGTTTAAAACATACTCCCCTATTGATCGGACACCATTTACACTTATGTTCCGAACCGCTCAAAAATCTGAATACTATGAGCAAGCTATTTGTATCTTGCATCATCCGGACAAAGGAAAAATTCCTGTTTTTCTTGTCCCACTTGGTCCGGATCAGGATGGGATGCGTTATGTGGCGGTATTTTCCTAAACGTGCGCAGATTGAACATAAAATGATTCGATGTCAAGCCATTTTCCATGGAAAGAAGAAATTTCATTCAAAAATCAGTTATAGGCGTTGCTGGATTTAACCTGTTGGGGTTAGGTTCTAATGTGGGACATTTGTTTCAGGCAGGTGTGGTTCACGAATGGTTTTATCAATTTGTAAAAGCTACCTCTGTCCGTCATAAAACGGGGTTGTTTCTTCCGGTTGAATTATGTGATACGATCAAATCACTTAATGCCAACTTTGCCAAATATGGTTTTACTTCTCATCACTCCGGATATTATTTCTATTCCGGTACTGAAGACTATTGTTTTTATGCTCTTGAATTCAAACATTCTGCATCAGGTATGACGGATATCCTTATCCCTGTCCTGCATCAAGAAAAGGATGGATCCTGGAAACAGTTTACTACAATCAATGGCTACCAGCTTGAGGCTCTTGTAAAATCTGTACCCAGTCTTGAAAATAATACTGAATCTATAGCTGATCTGATCTTACCTGTTAAAAAAGAGGGTGTCTCTGTCATGAATGGATATTGTGCAAGTCATGCAGATGTTCGGATAGTGACCAGGATAGTAGAAGGTAAAAAAGGAATAACATCCGTATCCATTACCAATCCCGAAAAATCATTTTTTAATGAAGTGATTGATTCAGGGCATTGCCTGACAAGTATTTCAACTCAAGTTTAATACATCATTACATAAACTGATATCCACCTATGGCTAATCCATTTTTATGTGAAATCAAAATCATCTCCTGGAATTTCGCTCCTCAGGGATGGGCGTTTTGTAATGGGCAGCTTCTGCCCATCAATCAAAATCAGGCTCTCTTTGCACTTATGGGTACTATGTACGGAGGAAATGGACAGACTAACTTCGCTTTGCCGGATCTCAAAGGTAAGGCACCCATCCATGAAGGGAATGGCTTTAATATTGGACAGTTCGGTGGAGAGATCAATCATACTGTGACTGCCAGTGAGATGCCACAACACAATCACCTGGTGAATGTGATTGCTACCAATGGATCAAGTACGGCCAATGTAATTAATCCTTCGGGAGCTTCGCTAGCGACCAGTGCACCTGCAGAAATCTACAGGACAAGCGCCGGCAATCCGTCGTTGATCAGTATGACTCCAGCCACGATCGGGAATATCGGAGGAAGTCAGTCACATAATAATATGCAACCTTTTCTGGTACTAAATTTTATCGTTGCACTTGTAGGCATATTTCCGTCACAGAATTAAACACCTTGCCTTAACCATAAAAGTTAAAAATTATGTCACAACCATATGTAGGTGAAATCAGAATGTTTGCCGGAACATTTGCTCCGGCTGGATGGATGTTTTGCGATGGTCAGTTATTGCCGATCTCCGAATACGAAACGCTGTTCAATTTGATCGGAACAACGTATGGAGGTGATGGGCAGGCGACCTTCGCATTACCGGATCTTCGTGGCAGAATTCCAATACATGCAGGGACTTACGCAGGGACAACCTTTACTTTGGCTGAAAATGGTGGAACAGAAAGTGTAACCCTTACAACGAATCAGATTCCCACACACACACATAGTATGCTTGCATACAATGCAATCGCGAATACACCTAATCCAGGAGGGAATCTTTTAGGCTTAAGTTCTCAGGTGAATATGTTCTTTGGCGATCCTCCTACTGTGCCGATGAAACCGGCGCTCAGTTCAATCGGCGGTAGCCAGCCTCATGAAAACATGATGCCTTATCTCAGTGTGAGTTTTATTATTTCATTATTTGGTATTTATCCACATACATAAACGCATTTAAAAATGGATCCATTTGTTGCCGAAATCAGAATCATGACTTGCAATTTTGCTCCAACAGGTTGGGCAAAGTGCAATGGGCAATTATTACCATTAAGCCAGAATACTGCCTTGTTTTCACTACTAGGTACATTTTATGGTGGCAATGGTCTAAACACCTTTGCGCTGCCGAATATGCAGGGTAATGCACCGGTACATCAGGGCCAGGGACCAGGGCTTTCAGAACGTTTTCTTGGAGAAGAAAGTGGGATTCAAACTGTGACATTACTAAGTACAGAAATTCCTGTACATACGCATAGCATGTTGGCTATAAATGATATCGGCGATACAAATATTCCAACCAATAATGGTTTTGCACGGTCAACCGGCGGTGCGGTTTATAACGCTGATGCAGGCCCACTAACGCAATTATCATCTATTGCACTTGGCCAGACGGGAAGTTCATTTCCACATAATAATATGCAGCCATTTCTTACGCTCAATTTTGTAATTGCATTACAGGGGGTGTTTCCTCCGCGGACATAAGCTGCAGTTAAAAATTAATACTGGAAACTAGAAAATCCATTTGTATAACAATCAACGTGCACAGCACAATATCCAGTCACAAAAATCATAGCGCCTGGCATATTGCGAATTACATATTGGTTGACAGGAAGATTTTCACGTCTGCATATATCTACATTGTGAAGTTTCAGATTCCCCGAATTTTCAAATGCTGATCCTAAGTTGCCCGCAATGTTAGTTCCACTGACGATATTTAATTCTACAAATTTTACAACGCCGTCTGATGTGATTCGGAATAGTCCCGGGATCTGAGAGGAGATAGTCACTCTGGGTGAAAGAGTAGAGTAAATGGTAATCTCCTTATTAATTTCGATCCTTGCGGATGTAATCGTAATTGTCCGAGCCGCTAAAGAACTAGCAAAACGAATTGTATCTCCTGCAACAGCACATTCAATAGCATTGCGAAGGGATCCCTGCCCTTTGTCCTGCGTGTTCGAAACCAATAAAGAACAAGTCTTTTCGATAAAATTATTGTCCGCATCATTTTCTCCGGGAGATAAGGTGACAGGTATTTCACTGTCCGGTCCGTCACTACTGTCATCTCCGTCAGGATCGGGTGTGAAGTCATAATCGTACAAATCGACGGAGGAACCCGTCTGAATTCTAACCAGGATAAAATTACATGGCCGGATATTCTGAAAACAATATTGGCCGGTATTTACGTCTGAAAATAAGACTGCGACCAATGTATCCCCAGCATCAAAAATCTGATTGGCATTGATGTCAGCTTCTAATCTGATTTCAACACCAGGAAGTGGAAGACCTGTATCTTCAGAAACTGATCCACAAATGGTACCTCTTTCATCAAACGTGATGCGTTGCTGACATGTAGTTGAATTGCCACATTTATCTACGGTCATCCATGTACGTATGATTAGTTTATCCGAAGCACATGGATTGAAAGGAATAAAATCAGCATAATTTAAAAGTGGACTTTGATCACAATTATCTAATGCTATGGCGATACCCGTATGAGAAGGTGCTGTACTTTCAGAATATAAAATAGTGATATCATCAGGACACATGATCACCGGAGCTACTATATCCTGCACTGTGATCACCTGGGATGCTGTGGCAGAGTTTGTGCAGGCATCAGTAATAATATAAGTCCTTAAAATAATGGCCGGACATAGGCCAGAGACAACATCAAAACTTGTTACGACGAGGGATCCATCTGCTGTGCAAATATCATGTATCGATAGTCCGAGTGATTGGAGTTCTTCAAAAGTCGATACGGCAACCGGTGCATCAGAAGCATTACAGCCATTTATAAGAATGTTGGCTATCGTACCCGAGATGACGGGATCATCGTTGTCAATGGTCCACGTTACGGTTCGACTTACTTCCAGAGCAGCGTTGCCACATTTATCTTCTACGTTGAAGGTTCGTTTTCTGGAAAGCAGACAAGAAGGTCCTTCGTTAATAGGTCCATCCGTGATATCGGGTATACCTACTGTGCAATTATCATCAGCAGTGGCTGTTCCGAGGGCTGCTTCTATCTCATTGGCTTTCGGATTGCATCCTAAAGATAATGTTGTACCCGTGGCGGTGATTACCGGAGCCTCTGTGTCTATTGACCAGGTGACCTTGCGGCTTACCTGCAATGCTGAGTTTCCGCAATCATCTGTTGCATTAAAGATTCGTGTTTGCGATTGTAGACAAGGGCTACCTGAAAGAATACCATCATTCGTAGTCAGGGTATATGGGGAGCAATCATCTGTTGCGGTGGCTGTTCCAAGGGCTGCTTCAATATCTTCCGGAGATGGATTACATCCAAGAGAAAGAGTTGTGCCTGTCGCTGTGATCACAGGTGGTGTTATATCCTGAACATTTATGGTTTGCAACGCTGTTGATGAATTACCGCAATCATCAGTTGCTGTCCAGATTCTGGTAATACTGTAGGAGCCTGCACAAGCACCTAATGTTGTGATGTCCGATGAAGATAGAGTGAAAGAATTTTCGCAGGCATCAATAACAGTAACAACAGCAAAGACAGGTGTCAATGGACAATTAATAGTAACTGGAGACGGCAGTGGTGAGATGACCGGTGCTGTATTATCCTGAACATTTATAGTCTGAGACGCGGAAGATGAATTTCCACAATCATCTGTTGCTGTCCAGGTTCTTTTCACGCCATAAGATCCGGCGCATGCACCAATCGTTGTGATATCTTCAGAAGTAATAGTAAATAAGCTTCCGCATGCATCAATTGCAATTGGTGAGGTGAAGACAGGGATTGAAGGACATTCAATGGTTAGATCAGCGCCTTCGCCTGATAAAACAGGTGGAGTTATATCTTGTACAGTGATTGATTGACTAACTGGTAATGATATATTTCCACATGCGTCTTTTGCAAGCCATGTTCTTGTTATGGCATATGATCCTGCACATGCACCCATTACTGTTGCATCTGAAAAAGTGATGATTGGTGAAGCGTCGCAAACATCAGTGGCTGCCGGTGCGATGAAGACTGGAATTGAAGGACAATCAAGTGTTGTGGCAAGTCCCTGACCTGATAACACAGGTGCTGTTGCATCCAGTACTGTTATCGTCTGCGAAAAATCAGAACTTATATTGCCACAATCATCAGTAAAATTCCAGATCCTTAAGAGCACATATGCACCTGGACATAGGCCTAACTCGGAGTTATTGCCGACTAATATCATAGTCGGTGTGGCATCACATGCATCTGTTGCAGTAGGGAATGCTGCTAATGCCTCTGCAAGACCTGTCGGATCAGAACATTCCACTGTGGCATTTAAACTTCCTGCAGGCGTCAAAACAACTGGTGCAGTGACATCTTGTACTGTTATTGTCTGACTCACAGGTAGTGAAGTATTTCCACATGCATCTGTTGCAAGCCAAGTCCTTGTAATTTTATATGATCCAACACATGATCCTGTTACTGTAGCATCTGTGAAAGTGATGACTGGCGAAGCATCGCAAACATCCGTTGCTGTTGGAGCGATGAAGACTGGAATTGAAGGACAATCAATTGTGGAGGCAGATCCCTGACCTGACAATACAGGTGCGGTTTCATCAAGTACTGTTATCGTCTGCGAAAAATCGGAACTTATGTTGCCGCAGTCATCCGTAAAATTCCATATCCTTAAGAGCACATATGAACCTGTACATGGACCTGGCTCTGAGTTATTGCCCACTAATGTCATGGTAGGTGTGGCATCGCATGCATCTGATGCAATAGGGAAAGCTGATAATGCCGCTGCAAGACCTGCCGAATCTGAACAATCCACTGTGGCATCTAAACTTCCTGACGGAGTCAATACAACTGGTGCAGTGCCATCCAGTACTGTTATCGTCTGTGAAAAATCGGAACTTAT
>JBATMM010000299.1:0-1585 GCA_049289835.1 Saprospiraceae bacterium
ACGGCAGGAACAGTTTGAACAAACAATATTTTTTTATCAGCAGTCAATGCTCCATAAATGCCGGCGATGGCAACGCATGAAAGAAAAAATAACCGGACATAATCCTTCCATATCGGATCCGAAATAAAAAATGACCAGATCAATCCTGCCGCAAGAAAACCGTTATACAATCCCTGGTTAGCCGCCAATGTTTTTGTAGGTTCGAACAGATCCTTTGGAAAATTTTTAAATACTTTTTTCCCCCTTGTCGTCCAGGCGAACATTTCAAGCCACACAATGTAAAGGTGAATCAGGGCTACAAGACCAACCAGAATATTTGAAAGTATTGCCATTTGAAATTATTGTAGAGTAGAGAACAATTTAGCCGGCTAACTATTAAAATCATTAACCGGCTCATCATTTATTTTACTAATCACTAGATCACCGTTCACTTGATCACTAGATCACTAGATCACTCGATCACCAGATTACGCAGGTGGCAGTGGATTCGGAACTTTATTATCAATTGGTTTTAGTGAATGTAGATATTGCCAGATGTTGGCCAGGTCTTCTTTGGATAGATTGATCAGGTTTGGCCAAGGCATTGGAGGTAAAATAGGACGACCGTTTTCAGCACCCAGATGTTTTCCGGTTCGGACAGCCCGATCGAAATTTTCGAATGTCCAGTTACCAAGACCTGTTTCGTGAGGAGTAAGATTGGCAGCAAATGAAGTGCCCCATGGACCTGTAAATGATGTAATACCGCTGTTCATCAGAATCCATTGTCCCGGAGCTGTAAACGATTTATCCGGTCTTTTAGGCAACACTTCGTTGGCGGGATGACCGGATAGGAGACGGGTGGGATCAGGCATCGGTCCATGATCTGTCATCGCTTTCGGGGAGTGACAATCATTGCAACCCATCGTCGTCACCAGGTATTCACCTCGTTTGATTGAGTCTGCTTTTGTCATTCCGGCAGGTGCAGCAGGTTTTACAGCAGCCTGGTCAGTTGCCGTCGGACCGCTTTTATTGTCAGCCTGACAAGCAAAGAAAAAAATGCCCAATGAGAACAGGCATCCTAAAAGAAGTAGGTTTTTCATAAGGGAAATTGGTTGGTTAACGAATTGATTTAGAGTCGAAAAATCATTCAGCTCAATTTGGTAAATGATCAAAATGCTTTCTTGTCACCGAAAGATAATATTTGAAAAGTAACTATTCGTTATTCGCCATAGCTTTTTGAAGTTTGAACTTCACGCGATGAAAGAATCTCTAATACACCGCTTTTTGAAGTTTGAACTTCAAAACTATACTTTAGATCATATATAAAATACGAAATCATGTTCAAGCAGCTTGTAGCTGCGAGTTATAGTCATGGGCTGTCATGACTCCTCACTTGAATTCTGCTCTTCCCCGACCTCAGGCGTTTCAGGTATAAAACCTATCTCCTCATCCTCAGGTTCAACCCTGAGTAAACGGGACGGAATTTTTTTCGGCGATTTTACGCCAAGGCTTTTTAGTTTTTCAGCCTGATCGATGAGGTTGCCTTTACCATCTTTAAGTTGGCCCATCGCTTTATTATAAAAGTCCTGCGACTTGGTGATATGCC
>JBATMM010000300.1:0-1631 GCA_049289835.1 Saprospiraceae bacterium
TCAATGGAAAAGAATCGATTTACCTGTGTGGAAATTCTTTGGGACTGCAGCCTAAGAAAGTAAAGGAATATGTCAATGAAGAATTGGATGATTGGGCGGCTCTTGGCGTGGAAGGTCATCTTCATGCACGACATCCATGGTTACCTTATCATGAATTTCTGACGAAGTCGATGGCAGATCTTGTCGGTGCTCATCAAAATGAGGTGGTCGTCATGAATTCACTGACGGTAAATCTCCACTTGTTGATGGCGTCATTTTATAAGCCTACGCCAAAGCGACATAAGATACTAATCGAAAGTGATGCCTTTCCTTCTGACCGTTATGCTGTGGCATCGCAGGCTCAATGGCATGGATTTGATCCAAAAGAATCAATTGTCCAATGGCGACCAAAACAGGGAGAACATTGTCTGCAAATAGATGATCTGCAATCTATACTGGAACAACACGGAGAAGAAATCGCATTGATTCTTTTAGGTGGTGTAAATTATTATACCGGTCAATATTTTAATATCGAAGAAATCACAAAGCTGGGACAGCAATATGGAATAGTTGTGGGTTGGGATCTGGCGCACGCAACAGGTAATGTGGAACTAAAACTTCATGAATGGAATGTTGATTTTGCTGCGTGGTGCAGTTATAAATATCTGAATTCCGGACCAGGCAGTTTAGGTGCCATCTTTGTTCATGATCGGCATGGAAATGACACTACTATTCCGCGTCTTTCAGGTTGGTGGGGACATAACAAACAAACACGATTTGGGATGCGTGATGATTTTGATCCACTCCCTGGTGCAGAAGGATGGCAATTGAGTAATCCGCCTATATTACCTCTTGCAGCGATGAGAGCTTCTATGGAAATATTTGATCAGGCAGGTATAAAAAATCTCAGGGATACTTCGAAAAGGATGATGGTCGATATATATGAGATCATGGTCACTAAAAAACAAATAAAAATGATCACCCCGTCCCATCCTGATGAAAGAGGATGCCAGCTTTCCATGCTGGTTGAAAGAGATGGAAAAACCTTATTCGAACATCTTTCAAAAAATGGTGTGATTGCAGATTGGCGTGAACCAAATGTGATCAGAATTGCCGTTGTTCCCTTATATAATACAAATGATGACGTCGGCAGATTTTTAGGAGTATTGGATTCATTTAAAGATTGAAAATGAAATTCAACAGCAGATATATTAAAAGCAGAGCATGGTTTCAAAAAATAAACAGTTCCTTGTCATATCTTTTTATCATTGCCTTTGTTATAATCGGATGCCATACAGATGCCCAACCAAAACTTCATGACCACGTGATCGTATACGAAGTATTCATCCAATCCTTCTGCGATTCCAACAACGATGGCATCGGTGATCTTCCCGGATTGATTTCAAAACTTGATTATATACGGGATCTGGGCGCTACAGCTATATGGATCAGCCCTGTTCACCCTTCTCCTTCCTATCACAAGTATGATGTCATTGATTATTCTGCCATCCATCCAGATTATGGAACAATGGCGGATATGGATAAGCTCATCAAAGAAGTACATCAAAGGGGCATGGAACTTATACTTGATCTCGTCATCAATCATACATCATCCGAACATCCATGGTTTATTCAATCTGCATCATCTCCTG
>JBATMM010000301.1:0-3355 GCA_049289835.1 Saprospiraceae bacterium
CCGCTTGGTGAAATGAAGAAGACAAAACAATACTATCAGCGACAATTAGCTACAACATTTGCTGCTCTATTGGGATTTGATTTTAAACCGAATCAACCGGTCATTGGTCCAATAGAGAGTATTCTCGGAAAGTAATTTATTTATATTGCAGGATGATCAAAGTCGTCATATATATTTTGGTTTCTGTCCTGTTCAGCATTCCGTTATTTCTTTTTTCACAGACTTCTGAAAAGGTGCTTCTTCCGAATGGATGGTCGCTTACACCGGCAGGCCATTCTATCCCTCTCGGTGATTTGCCATTAAATATAGCTGTTTCAGGAAGTAAAAAATTGATGGCTGTTACTAATAATGGGCAGAGTGTACAAAGTATTCAATTGATTGATGTCCAAAATGAAATCATTTTAGATAATATCGAAGTCTCTAAATCCTGGTATGGATTAAAATTTAGCCGTGACGAAAAATTTCTATACGCCAGCGGTGGCAATGATAATTGGATTTATAAATATGGGATTGAAAATCACAAACTAATCATCAGGGATACGATTTTATTAGGGAAACCCTGGCCTGAAAAAATTTCGCCAGCGGGAATCGACATTGATGATAAAAACAATAAAATATATGTTGTCACCAAAGACAATAAATCTCTTTACGTAGTGGATCTCATTACAAAAAAAATAGGACATCAGGTTGAATTAGGTGCAGAAGCGTATACATGTTTACTATCACCCGATAAAAAGGAATTATACATTTCTCTTTGGGGAGGTGGAAGGATCTTAATCTATTCGCCTGCTTCATCCTCTATAATCAGTTCGATACCCGTTGGAAGTAACCCCAATGAATTATTACTTTCTAAAAATGGCAAATATCTGTTCGTAGCTAATGCGAATGACAATAGTGTTTCAGTCATCGATGTTAAAACAAGAAAGGAGCTGGAAGTTCTTGATGCTGCTCTCTATCCCAATTCTCCTACCGGCTCTGCCAGCAATGGCCTGGCATTATCTGATGATGAAAAGACTTTGTATATAGCCAATGCGGATAACAATGCCCTCGCCGTGTTTGATGTTTCAAAAATCGGCAACAGTAAAGCAAAAGGCTTCATTCCTGTAGGTTGGTATCCAACGAATGTCAAAGTGGTAAATCACAAAATATTTGTGACCAATGGTAAAGGGTATTCTTCCTTTCCAAATCCAAATGGCCCAAAACCAGCCGATAAAGAACAGAACGTAGCCTATCAGAAAGGAGATATTGAGGCCCAGAGAAAAGTAGAATACATCGGTGGATTGATGAAAGGCAATATGAGCATTCTTGACGAACCGACTTCCGCTCAGTTAGTTGAATATTCTAAAATGGTCTATGAGAATACGCCATTCAGTAAAGACATCGAAATGAAAGCGCACGGTGAAGAAGGCACTCCTATTCCTATGAATGTAGGCGACCCTTCACCGATTAAATATGTGTTCTATATCGTCAAAGAAAACAGGACGTATGACCAGGTGCTGGGCGATATGCCTCAGGGGAATGGAGATACCAGTCTTGTTTTATTTGGGGAAAACATAACTCCTAATCAGCATAAACTTGCAAATGAATTTGTATTGCTTGATAATTTTTATGTTGATGGTGAGGTCAGTGCTGATGGGCACAACTGGTCATTGTCGGCCAATGCTACAGATTACCTTGAAAAGACCTGGCCCACAGGGTATGGTGATCGTGGTGGAGATTATGATGCTGAAGGCGCCAGGGCCATCGCGAATCCTAAAGATGGATTTTTATGGGACTATTGCAAACGAGCCAATGTAACGTATAGGACGTATGGAGAATTTGCAGATGATTACAAAGCAAATATTCCTGTTTTGGTTGGACATTTTTGTCCGTTTTTTACGAGTTGGGATATGTCAGTGAGAGATACTGTCAGGTTTAATCAGTGGAAACGGGATTTTGAATCCCTGCTAAGTGAAAATAAATTGCCTCAATTAAACACCATACGGTTTATCACGGATCATACTGAAGGAATGGAAAAGGGAAGGCCAACTGTTTTTGCGCATGTCGCAGATAATGATTTGGCTGTAGGAATGTTTGTTGAGTATCTGTCTAAAAGTAGTATTTGGGATAAGTGTGCAGTATTCATTTTGGAGGATGATGCACAGAATGGTTGTGACCATGTTGATGCACATCGTTCTCCGGCGTATTTGGCGGGTGGATATGTAAAAAGAAACTTTGTAGATCACACTATGTATTCCACATCATCGATGTTGCGCACGATTGAATTGATTTTGGGACTTCCACCCATGAGTCAATATGATGCAGCAGCCGAACCGATGTGGAGATGTTTTTCACATTCACTTGATATGAGACCATTTCATTCAGTAAAGGCTAATATAGACCTGAATGATCTTAACTCCTCAAACACTACTGGTTTTGAAGGGTATCAAAAGTTTGACTTTTCAAAGGAGGATCTTAATCCTGATTTGTTATTTAGCCAGGCGATCTGGAAGGCGGTGAAAGGGAAGGATAGTATTATGCCAGCGCCGAAGAGGAGTGCTTTTTTGATGACGAGTGGTGATTGAGGTTTTGACTTTTCCGTCATGAGAGAAAAAAAACGCCAAAGCTCATGCTTTGGCGTTTTTAAGTGGAGCTAAGGGGAGTCGAACCCCTGACCTCTTGCATGCCATGCAAGCGCTCTAGCCAGCTGAGCTATAGCCCCATATTTCTAAGGACTTTTCCTGAAAGGACTGCAAACATAGAAGTTTTTTCCTAAAGGGCTGGACGGATGGTCAGCTTCAAATTGAACGAATTTGTTCTAATATTCGGTTAATGCCTAGTTTTGTGCCCTTATTGAAAAATTCAAATATGAAGGATGTATATATAGTTGCTGCTGTACGCACCCCCATCGGCAGCTTTGGAGGTTCATTATCTTCTCTTTCCGCCACAGCGCTCGGAGCCAAAGCCATCGCCGGAGCTCTTGTTTCAATTAACCTGGCCCCCGAACTGGTCCAGGAAGTGCTCATGGGTAATGTTGTCACAGCCAATCTAGGTCAGGCTCCGGCCCGGCAGGCTTCATTGGGAGCAGGATTGCCATACAATGTGCCATGTACCACTATCAATAAAGTATGTGCTTCGGGAATGAAAGCCATAGTATTCGGGGCGCAATCTATTGCGCTGGGGCAAGCGGATATTATTGTTGCCGGAGGAATGGAAAGCATGACGAATGCTCCGTTTTATGTTCCCGGAATGCGATGGGGAACAAAATTCGGCAATACGGAATTGATCGATGGCCTGACGAAAGATGGACTGACGGATGTGTATAACAAAACTGCAATGGGTGTGAGCGCTGACAAGACAGCAGAGAAATATAACA
>JBATMM010000302.1:0-5028 GCA_049289835.1 Saprospiraceae bacterium
CGATAGAGCAGATCCAGAGCAAGACCCGATTGCACAGGTTCCTTTTTCCACTCTTTCAGTGATGCGAGTTGTTGATTTAAAAACCTGTCCATGATTTCACCTGACAGAATCCCCTGCTGATAAGATCGCATGGTGAAAGATGGCGCCTGTGCATTCTCCAAAACAGCTGAAGTCCAAAGGTCTGAGAGTATAACCTGCAAATAAGGAGCAACTAATGTGTGATCTCCATCTGACAGATCGCCACAAAGTGTAGTGGGAAAATTATTAGATGGTGTATTTTCAATCTGCAGACGATAATATTCTTTCGTAACCGGTGAAAGTGAGATGCCTGTGATCGCTTCATTCATTCCATCCCATGTCAGTGGCTGGAGAAATACATCTGCATATGGAAAATGAGCGGATTGCAATAGATCACAAAACGAAGCATGATGCTCTTCATCAATGCTTAGCACAAGTTTTCCTAAAGGCGCTTTTTTTGTTTCAAATATGCTGACCAGAATTTCAACAAATGTCTTCCACCCGGCTGAATCAGATGATATCTCGTCAAGAATGATGACCAGCGGCTTCTTTGTTTTTTCCTCAATGGATATCCATTGTTCATAATAACTAAGCCGCTCTACTCCATCCAGACGAATCAGTTGCGTCAGTTCATTTTGAATAACATCTTTAGCATATCCGGAAACAGATGAAATTAATTTTTGGAGTTCTGCTATTTTTTGTTGCAGATTGCTTTTGTCTTTAGGAGGAAGTTTCTCCAATCCATTCTCTTCACGCAATTGATCCAATGCAGCAGAAAGACTATCAGAAATATTCTTTCCTGAAATATCATTGCATGAAACGACATAAGCTGATTCCAGCCTCGGTGTTAAACCAGCAGCCAGAAGAGAAGATTTTCCAACTCCTTTTTTTCCTGAAAGTAAAATAACAGGTTGCTCTCTTTCTAATTGTGTATACAAACTCCGAATGTCATTGCCCCGTCCAAAAAATATAGCGGCTTCCTCACGCTTGAAACTTCGAAGTCCGACATAAGGTGCAGCAGGTAATTTTCTGTAGTATGCATTCGGAAGTTCAAGACCGAATAATGGTTGATTAGCAGCCTCAGGTAAATTCCATGCCTTTGATATTGTACCTCCTTCACCCGTATAGAGCTTCCAGGGAAACTGGTCTTCACCGGGACTGCCTAATATGGATTCAACGAAAAGTGCTTTGGAATTTTCTGCCCCGTTTTCAGTTTTGATCTGATCTACAGCATCGGTCCATGCTCTCTCCACATTCATGCCGGCAGACATCCCTTTATAAAAACGTGATGCCAGACCTGTAGCAACTGTATCATTGATCGATTGTGAAGTACCGATCACTGCGGGAAGACCTGCTGCGATCAGTTCTTCAGATTGTTTTTGGGAAGAACATCCGTTGAGAAAAACAAGCTTTAGGCTCTTTTGCTTTGCAAGGAAATTGACAAGGCCTTCACTGTACGCTGTAGCAGTGGCGCCAGATGCGGATTCAAGCAGAAGTGAATAACTGTCGGCATGTCCACCGTAATGAAAGATGGCTATTCGGTCACGGTATGTATTGTTTTGGAACAGATCAAAAATGCGATCAATTGTAGCATCGGGTTCGACGAGGACCTGGCAGAGGCCATTTTCTTCAGCTTTGGATAAGGCATCGCGGATGGCATTGCGTTCGGCAGTGAGACCCCTGAGGTATCCTGCTCCGGTGTTTTGTTTGTCATTGGCAAATGCGAGGAGAATAACGGGCGTCACGGCATCAAAGTAAGATATTTAAAACAAGCTATGTATCCAATCCACAAAAAATCTCTCTTTGCCCAGATAAATTAATGCAAGTCCGATCATATCATAAAAGCCGTGTGTGAGGATGCTGAGTATAAGATTGTTTCTGTTTTTATAAAATATCATTGAAAACGTAAATCCGGTACAGGCCGCTGAAATCACTCCGGACATGCCCTGATACAAATGGGCAAAGCCAAACATCATCGAAATCAGTATGGCTGAAATCAACCATCCCCTGTTCGTATCCCCCAGCGCAACAGCAAGTCTCCTCATCAAAAAACCTCTGTATAGAAACTCTTCGCCGATGGCAGCTGCGATCCACATGAATAGGATAAATACAAGTGCATGCATGATGTTCCCCTTCAGGTCTGTAAAATCATCCAGGTTAACTTGTCCGAACATTAGTTCGATGGTAGGTTGTAAAAGAATATCGACTACAATAAAAAGTAAGATGGCAAAACCAATAGACCTGACAATTGACTTACTCCAGTCGGGCTTTGAAATACCAAATTCCGCCCATTTGAAACGGCTCGCCCAGAAGGTGATCAGGGCTAAGAGTAATCCGGTAAAGTATCCAATGGCTCCGTTGAAATAGGAAAGAAGTGCAATACCAATGATGATACAAATAACAACTATTTTTCCCGTCAGGAATTTGAAGATTTTATCTCTGTTCATTGTTTTCCATTTTTAAATAAATTCAATAGAATGAAAAATGATATGCATCCGATGCATTCATTGCTGGAAAATAACGAACGAAAAATAGAAGTGTATTCAGTTAATAGACTAATGATGAGTAGTAGCTGATGAATATTAATCAGCATTTCGCAAGGCACAGCCTTGCTGACGCACAGACGTAGGTTAACCTACGCCTAACATGCGATTTGTTTGCAAGGCACAGCCTTGCTGACACTCAGACGTAGGTTAACCTACGCCTAACGTATGGCCCAATCTAAAAAAAAGCAATGTTGGGCGTAGGTTAACCTACGTCCTGGCGTCTGCAAGGCTATGCCTTGTTTACTTCACGCCTAAATTTTCTATTCCGTATAATCAACATTGGAAACGTCAAAAGACCCGCAACAAGAAGTCCTGTATCTTCCACAAAACCAAAATTGAAGGCAGCCATAAAGCCTATGACTGACCAGATAAATGGAATAATCAGAATAGCAACAGGACATTTTTTATCCGAAAGTAGCAACAAGCCAAATGTGTATATCGTCGTCGGACAAGGAAGTCCAAAAGTTGGCGAGGAAGGATAAACATGGCCAATTAAATAACCCAAAACAGGATAAACAACCAAAGCAAATAAAATCAGGACTATGCCAGTCAAACCATAGAGATCCGATCGAAATTTAAATGAGAGTTTATTTTGGAAAACACCATAAAACAAAAACAATACACCCTGCAATATAAATATGCCACCAAATAAATATGCCGCCTTATTAATCGCCGTAAAAAACACAAGGTGATAGACAATTCCCATCCATAACCAAAGGAAAGCGAGCATAATACTTATGATCTTTTCAGACTTAGATGTAGGCTTAAACACCAGGTAAATAGCCACTAGTCCCATCAAATAGAAAATGACCTGCATCGGCCAGACGGTCTCATTGTAATTCTTAAAGACGTCTAAGAATTGATCGACTGTAAATGGAGTTTTCATCATAAACGAATCTGCACGTAAAGCGATGAAATTATTATCAACGTACAGGTGATACATATCAGCAGGAGAGATGATACAAGCCATTGTTTTTCACCTTCCTCAACCGATACCTTTGCTCAAATATTTTGATATGAAAACATCACTTATTTCCATTGTGGTTTTTATGAGCTTATTCATCCCTGACATTCAGGCGCAGGACATGAATGTATTGAAAGGATTGTCGGATGAAGAACAAAACACCATTGAAGCTATAGCGCTTTATCCTGCGAAGGAACGTGAGGCCATCCTGGAAGCTTCTCTACATCCGGAGATTCTGGTACGGATGGAAAATATCCGTAGCACTACTGAAGCCAAATTCAAAGAAACCATTTCAAGCCTACCACAAGAGGATCAGAAGAAGATCTACAATCTGTCCCGCTATCCGGATCTGATCACAAAGATCTGCGCAGTAGGGAATGGCAGGTCGAATGGGGAGATGACTGATATCCTGCAGAGCTATCCTGAAGAAATCCATGCAGATGCTTTGTTTGCAAATCAAAATTATTTTGGCCTCCTAAGAGAAGTAAATAATTTTTACATGGGTGCTGAAGAAGCTTTTCAGACTGTCCTTTCGGCTTATCCTGAAAAAGTCCGTGAAGCATACAGACAACTTGATCAACTTCCCGGTGTCACAAGTATTCTCACAGACAATATGAAGATGACCGTCCTTCTCGGTGATTTATATGCCAGGCAACCGATGCAAATAATGAAAGCACTTGATTCGCTCAATGTAGTCGTCGCCGAACAACAAGCCAGTGAATTAAAAGATTGGAAACAAAAGCTTGAGGAAGATCCGGAAGCGATGACTGAATATGAAAATGCTGCTGAGGAGTTTGCCGGTGATGAACCTTATGATGATGATGTATATGATGGACCCCTTCCGGCAAGATATACAGATAGAGTTGTCGTCCATGAAGTCTGGAGGCCGTATCAGTATTGGTTCGGTTGGCCTTCATGGTATGCTGATGAATGCTGGTATCCATATCCGTGGTGGTATCATTCAGGATTTTATTATGGTCCCGGTCATGTAATTGTTATCATAGGTTTGCCATCCAATGTATTTTTTAACTGGCATTTTTACCATGACAGTCATTTCTATCATTATCCGCATTTCACGGATCAGGTCATACGACATTACTATGGCCCAAGACATATAGGTTCACATATGCAACCTGTGTTCAAAAGATGGCAAGAAGACCACAGATCGGAATTGCCAGACAATTGGTTCAGTGATGACAAAAACAGAGTGAACCGAATACGTGAGTATGGAAAATTCAAAATGGATTATGATAAAAAGGTAGGTGTCAAAACAGTGAAATCGCCAACTGAAAGAGAATATCTGCAAAAGAATGCTGACAAATATCCGACACTGAAACCTGTATTGACAGAAAAGCCTGAAAGTCCAAGAACTCCGCCAAAAAAAATTCAGGATAATAAACCTATACCGGAGTATAAGCCCGTACAAAATGATCCAAGGGAAAAAGTAACGCCTGAAGAAAAAATAGACAGGGCTAAAGAAAATCATGAAAATGTCTGGGA
>JBATMM010000303.1:0-1744 GCA_049289835.1 Saprospiraceae bacterium
GATAAGCATTTTGATGCGTGAAGCTTTTTCTTTTAAGATCATTTGTTCCATTATAACAGAGCTTCTCTTATACGCATCACTTTTGAAAGGATATCATATAGCTGGTCTAGCTGTAACATCGATGAAGCATCACTTAAAGCATTACGTGGATCTGGATGAGTCTCAATAAAAAGTCCATCCGCACCTGTCGCTGCTGCTACCTTTGCTATGGTTTCAATATATTCCGGATTACCACCACTGATACCTGAACTTTGATTTGGTACTTGCAATGAATGTGTACAGTCCATCACTACAGGTACGCCATGTTTTTTTAAACGGGGTATTACTGTAGCATCAACGATCAGATCTTCATAGCCGAAACTAAAACCTCGTTCGCAAATCCACACATTATGATTGCCTGTGGCGATAACTTTCTCCACCGGATATTTCATTGCTTCAGGACTGACGAATTGACCTTTCTTGATGTTAACTACTTTACCTGATATGCCTGCTGCATGTAACAACGAAGTTTGCCTGCATAAGAAGGCCGGAATCTGAAGCACATCGACATATTCGGCGACCATAGGTACTTCATGACTTTCATGTACATCCGTCAGTGTGCGCACATTCAATTCACGACCTATTCCCCTGATGATTTGCAATGCTTCTTCGTCACCGATCCCGGTAAAGCTATCTTCACGTGTACGGTTTGCTTTACGATAGCTTGCTTTGAAAATATATTCAATGCCGAGATCATCACACATCGGCTTCACCGTTCGAGCTATCAATAAAGGCGTGATATCATTTTCGACAACACATGGACCTGATATCAAAAAAAGTTTATTCATCTTCTCTGCTCTTTTGGCCAAGGTATCCGCTATGATGGCGCCTGGCGTAATCTGATTTTGTAAATCCTATTTTTTTCATCAACATCACAACGATCACATCTCCTAGTACTGTCATCACTGTAGTACTTGTCGTCGGCGTGAGTCCAAGAGGGCATACTTCTTTAGGATAGCCCGTACTCAGACACACATCGACTTGCATACCCAATTCATTTTCCGGATGGCCAGTCAGACCAATGGATTTGATCTCAGGAAAAAGCCTTTTGGCCAAAGGAAGTAATTCGACGATCTCTTTGGTTTTTCCTGAATTGGAGATCAGAAAGAGAATATCATTTTGCTGTAAGACACCCAAATCCCCATGCTGGGCTTCGAGAGGATGAAGGAAAATGGCAGGCGTCCCTGTGGAACTTAGCGTCGTAGCGATGTTGTGACCTATCTGGCCTGCTTTACCTAAACCTGAGACGACCACTTTCCCCCCTTTAACATGTACTTGATTGAATATCAACTCAATAGAATCTACAATGTGTTGATCAACCGGGATATTCCTTATTCCGGTTATTTCCCGTTCGATTATCTCTTTGATAAAGCTTGTCATTTGATCCATCAGGGTGCAAAAATAGGTTTTCCATGCTGTTACTTGCCTTTCTGATAAAATCTCCTGAGATTCATTGCAAGCCATGTACTTCCATAGCTTTTGTCAGATGAGCTCATGATGGAAAATAACCAATATTTGACATCTATGATGTAGCATCATAGATGTCTTTCACGCTGATGTCAGAAGCTTCAATCGCAAAATTAAATCTTCACTAACTCCCATATACCTCTTTTGAATATCACTACTGCAAGAACCTCCAGAAAAGACTCACTGATCACATTCTGCCCCTAAATCCCCTGAAGGGGACTTTTAACTTTCTTTCCAG
>JBATMM010000304.1:0-1654 GCA_049289835.1 Saprospiraceae bacterium
GCGTAGGTAAATGGATTGACCATCGTGTCCCTCGTGTATGGATATGTCCTGATCCCTGTACCATTTGGTGGTTCTCCGATAACGTAGGTCCCAATGCCGCGCGCATCATCAGCTGTTGCTTCAGACCAGTCAGTTGTGAGCATAAGTCCGAAATAGTCGCTCCATCCTTCACCCATTTGTTCTTCGTTGTTGAGACAACTCGAATTGGCAGGTCCACCTGTGAGTCTTGTTGAAACACCATGTCCGTATTCATGACAGATCACACCGCTGTCAAAATCACCATCAGGTGTAGTGAGTGGAACGGGAGCCAGTGTTGCATTAACTGTCGCGCCGGTCAGGACTGCTTTGAGTGCATTGCCATCTTCAAGACTGATCATGACTGCCGGAATGGTGATCGTGTTATCAGTGCCATTCATTGCAAATGGACTTTCTGTCACATTGTCGATCACGATGGCAGCGATGGCACCGAGATTCTGTACATTTTTGACTTTCGTAACAAAATCACAAGTGCCGCGATCGATCACTGCTATTTTTCCGGGAAGGCTTCCACCATTACTGAGTGTACCGCAGCCAAGATGTGTTGAGCCTCCGGTGTCATTGACCAGCAAAAGATCGCCTGTTTTGCTTCCGACATTCACCAGTTTATTTGCTGTGCTGAAAGCAGACTCAACGGACCACATGGGACCCGCGATCGAAGGAGGACTATTGATCGTCAATGGTGAAGATCCTGATATGGGTGACCATAGGTACATCTGCATTCTTCCACTCGTACCATCTACCGGAGTAGAAAAATTTGCATTGTTAGTACCTCCACCATCCTGTGCTTCTGCTTTGACGTAATCTCCGCCTGATCCGCCACGACCAAGATTATTATTTTGAAAATTACCGGAGACTTCGTTGAATCCATATTGATAAGTCACATCATGCATGATGTTGTTCCAATAAAAAAGATTTGTAATGCAGGAAGCGAGATTAACTGCTGCGTTGATAGAAGGCGTATATGGATAATCAAAACGCAGGTTAATCGTATCGGGGCTATATCCTGGAAGGTTGTCGTGATTGATATCGTCGTAGGCATAGACATTATTACCCCTTGTAATCCTATAATTAGTCGTACCGTCTTTATGCCAACCTAATGTACTGGCATTATTACCGACACCGCTTGATGTCCATGGTTTCGTTACAATTGATCTTGGCCCGTGATTCGGAGATTCAACAGTTATTGGAAAAACATTGTAGCTGCTATCGGGAGTGACCAATAGAGGACTTTCAGGTTGAAGCAACCGATTTGTACTATTATCTTGTTTCAGAACATTACCAGTTGGTTGATCAAAAGAACAATGCATCACCATGTTGTCCTTTCTGACAAATGCACCTGAATGGGCATCGATGAAGATGTCCCATATATTTTCATTATCGATCTCAGCGATCTCTACTTTCCAGCAGAGGAATACATTTTTTTGCTCTCCTTTAATCCACATCAATTCTGCGGTGATATCTGTTTGGGACAAACCATCTCCTTTAAAAATCACTTTTGTGTATTGACCATTCTTGTTTTGTTCTTTGCTGATTTCAATTGCATTCGGAAAATTGTGACCCAGGTGTGCGGCAGATCGTGAGACAGCAGATTGAGCCGTGATATCGGGGATAGAAG
>JBATMM010000305.1:0-1526 GCA_049289835.1 Saprospiraceae bacterium
CCACTAAAAGATGAAAAACTTTCAAGACGTCCGTTGATATAGATCATGACGAAACGGCCATTATAGGTTGCAGCTATATGGTAGAATTTATTTTCTTCAAGGACAGTTTCTGAATCCAGATCTTTTACTGCACCAGATGCATTTTTTATAGTCCATCTTACTTTACGATCAGGCGTAATTGAAAGCTTCCAGCGATTCTGATAACTGCCATGTGAAATGACAAATCTCTCTTTATCCCCGATCAGTTGTGGTTGTGCAAACAGTGATACTGTGATACCATCCGTAAAATTGAGGATGGTGCTATTGACGACACGAATGTGATCATTGATGCCATCAAAGAAATAAGCCTGCAATGACTGTCCCAGAGAATCAGCTGTAAGCTTCGCTCCGGAAACAATTCCATTGAGCTGATGTCCGCTGATATCATTCGCATTTCCTGCAAACGGATACCATGCGATCAGATCACCATGCGCATCCAGGTTTGTATCATATGAAAATAGTTTTACACTTGCAGTCGCAATTCCACCTCTTCCATCATCTACGGAAAGTTGCAGTGTAAATATTCCTTCGCTGCCAGGTGCTATCCAGTCTATTTCATTTCCGGTTCCACTTATACTTCCACCTGATGCTGACCACGAATAATTAATCGGATCATTATTGCCATCTGTGACAACTGATTTGATATGGATTGTACCACCCGGATGTGTATATCTTGAAGAAGGAGTTAACTCAACTATTTCCGGTATGTGATTGATCTCCGTGACGACATCAATAACAATGGACGTGCTGTCTTTTTGATGACTTTCATCTTCGACGATCAGCTTTGCTTCGTATGTACCGACGACATCAGGAGCAATAAACGTTACCTCTTTTGCAAGACCTGATTTTGTTTCTCCCTGGAAAATGAAAGTATAGATCAGATCTTTTGTTTCCTGATCAATTCCTTTTCCATAAAGTGTAATGGTATCACCTTTCTCTACAGTAGTGCGATCAGGTGCAAATGACTGAATCCGTGGCGGATAATTGTAGGCAACTGAAGATTGATTATAATCAACAATAACACCATTGATCAACATCTCATTGTTTTTGTACGAGATCGTTCCACCTGCAGGCGCTAATACTATTGACACTGCTTTATTCGCAGGAATATTTATTGAAGTAGCAGAAGTTACATTTTGAGCCAGGAAAGTTTCGGTGACGACATCATAGATATCAATTGGTTCAGGTCCTGCATCGATGAGAACAGATTTGGTAGTTGTGTAGGGATTGAAAAGGAGATAAGATGGATACGCGGCGTCTTTGAAAAAGTCAGTTTTAAGCAAATCGATTTTCAGGATTTTCTCCTCATTTGTTTTTTCAAGTATTGCACCCAGATATCCGATAGAGGATGTGCTGTAAAGAGAAAGATTCGTACCAGCCCATCCACCTTTGAGAGCATCACCTGTCGAAACAAGCATCAATCCGGCATCCTGTTCACGCAGAGCTTCATAACCCATGACACCATTCGGATCATATTCATCTGACCA
>JBATMM010000306.1:0-4002 GCA_049289835.1 Saprospiraceae bacterium
GGGGCTTTGTATTGGTTTGATTTCATTAATTCTTTAATTTTTGTTGTGCATTAGAATGAAATGGTTGTAAATACACTTGAAAATTACTACTTATTAAAATGAAAGGTGTCTGTCATTTGACAATATAAAACCGAATTTTCTGAGATAGTCCTGATATTTAGAATTAAATTTGGAAATAAGACTGACTAAAGATTATTAAATGGTCTGTTTTTGAACACCTATGAAATTATTTTTTTTAATATTTTTTTCATTTTCCACCTGTTCTGCTTTAATAGGGCAGTGGGAATCTATGAAAGGTCCATTTGGTGGAGTTATACTTGATTTAGTAAGTAATGACCACTTCCAATTTATTGCCACCAGCAATGGAATCTTCAGATCCGCAGATCAGGGCAGACATTGGATACAATTGCCATTTGATTCTGAAGTAAGTTATACCTGTGACGAAATAGGAATTTTCAAGAATGAATTAGTTGTGAGGGCTGTTCCTTCATTGAATACTTCCGGCCCTTATCATCTTTTTAAAAGCGTAAATAATGGCGATTCGTGGGTTGATCTTCCATCACCAGGCTTGATGAATCCTTCTCAAATTGCTATCAATAATTATGGTATTTACCTGAAAGGTGTAACCGAAATGATGTTTTCTACTGATGGTGGATCAAGTTGGCACAAAAGCAATCTTGTGGCTGATCAAGGATTCATTTACAGAATGGAAACGATTGATGGGCATATTTATGCAGCATCGAAAAACACAATTTTTAAGTCTGCTTTAGATTCAGATGATTGGACAAGTATTGTTGTAGATAGCATGGAAGGGACAATTTCAACTTTCCATGTATTTGATAACGTAATATTTGTCCAGGATGAAGCACAAGAAAAATTATTCAGATCAATAGATGGAGGTGATATATGGACTTACATCCACAATGATAATTGGGGCTTTGGATGGACTAACATTGTAAAAACAGGAGATGAATTTATAGGCTGTGGAACCTACACTTTTTTTAAATCAACGGATGTTGGTGCAACCTGGGAGGTTTTGAGTACAGTGCCGTCCATAGAGACTCTAAGAATGATAACTGCCGGAGATACAATTCTGGCCGGAACATTTGGTGGTGGTATGTTAATTTCAATAGACGCAGGACAAACTTTTGATTTTTCCAATGAGGGATTAGATGCATCCTACGTTGGTAAAATTGCTACAGACTCTACCTTTATCTGGGCATCGAATGGATTTGGCGGTATTTGGAAACAAAACAGGAATACTGCCCAATGGGAAATGATTACATCCATATCTGAAGTTTTTCAGGCAGTTGACATTGAAACACAGCAACAAAATGTATTTGCCCTTAATGATCAATATAAATTGTACAATTCATCTGATGGTGGTATCAGTTGGACAAATGTTACTCCACCTCCAAGCATAATTGGAGATAATACAATTTCTGAGATTTATGTCAATGATCCTTCAGTCCTTGTAGGAGGATCTAACGATAATGGTTACCCTATACTCCGCATTACACAGGATACAGGAAAATCATGGGGGTTTTATCCTGTGCTTATTGATGATCAACTTTTCTACCCATCATTCTTTACCAAAAATTCAAATAAAATATTTACATGTGAAGCGGAAAAAATATTCCGATCCACAGATAATGGTGATACCTGGGACTTCTTTCACTATGGACTTTACTTTGATCCTGGTTGTCATCAATGCTCATTCACTCGGTTGTTTTCTTCAGATGATATGCTCTACATGGTTGAAATGGATAAGTATTATCATAGCACAAAGCTCCATGCCTCCAATACAGATAGTATGTCCTGGCATATTGTTGATTTTGGATTTCCCGGCTCAGGTTTTAATTCTGGCCTCACTACATATGCTACTGTTGGAAATATCTTATTGGCAAGTGATTATTTTGAAGGCAGGGGTGTATTCGTTTCATTTGATGGTGGCGCTTCAAGCGTTGAATTTAATGAAGGGCTTCCCACAAAAAAAATCGGGGAGATAACATCAGATGATAAATACATCTATGTTGCAACAGGAGGATTTGGACTTTGGCGCAGAAAAATTTCAGATTTAGATATCGTTTCAACTCAACCTATCACACAAACAAATGACATTTCCATTTATCCAAATCCTTCAAATGGAAATTTTACGTTGAATTTAGATTCCAACATTTCTGGCGATGCTAAATTAATGATCACTGATATAAGTGGTAAAGTTTGTTTTACTAGAGATATTTTTCTGAAACCACAAACCAAGGTGGACGCTTCAACTTTGCCTTCAGGATTATACTTTTTGTCAATTCGATCGGGAGATAAATTCTATACGGGCAAAATAGTGGTTCAAAAGTAAGGAGAGCTTTGATCAAAAGGTAGATTTCCTTTGTGTCGCAGCCGTTCGCAAACGTTTACGAAATGGACTGATTTCGTCGAAATCCTTTTGCGCAAAACCCTGTAATTGTTAGATTTATGAAATCGTTCATCCTTTCAATTATCCCCCAAAGCCCCACTTACCTCCTTTATCCCCCCCTAAATCCTGCGTCTGCCAAAAAATCCTGATTTTTACCTCATGGAATTTACCCCCATCCTTATCGGAGCTATTGTTGGCATTGCTATTGGCTATTTTCTGTTTACTCTTTTGTCAAAAGCAAAGAATGTGGCAAGGACAGATTATGATGCCGTAAGCAATAAGCTCAATGAATCATCCACAAATCTCAAACTTGCAGAAGACAGGCTAAAATCACTCCAGGAAATCTCTGCATCTCTTCAACAAAAGGCGGATGCAAAAGCAAATGAACTCTCCACCCTACTCTCTCAATCTGCAACCCTTGAAGCCACTTTAAAAAACTATGCAGAACGATACAAGGAACTGCAACATGCTTTTGAAGAGCAAAAAACAGAAAGCAAAACACATCAGGCGGAATTAAATGCCGTGAATCAAAAGCTTGCCGAGTACATTGCGAATAATTCAGCCTTGCTGGAAAGATTGAATACGCAGAAAGAGGATCTGATCTCTACACAAAAAATGGCCCAGCTACAGTTTGAAAAAATAGCCAACCAGATCTTCGAAGAGAAATCAGGGAAATTTACCGAATCCAACAAAACAAATATTGAAGCCCTTCTGAAACCACTCAATGAAAACATTGAAACATTCAAGAAGAAAGTCGATGAGACCTATGATAAAGAATCCAAACAACGCTTCTCTCTCGAACGCGAAGTCAAAAACCTGATTGACACCACTCATAAAATAAGTCTTGAAGCAAACAATCTCGCCACCGCATTGAAAGGCCAGGTAAAAAAACAAGGTGACTGGGGAGAAACCATTCTCGAACGCATCCTCGAAATGTCAGGCCTTGAAAAAAACAGGGAATATTTTGTCCAGGAAAACTTTAAGGATGAGCATGGTAATAATGTCCGGCCTGATATTGTCGTTCGACTACCCGATGAACGTGATATTATTCTCGATTCAAAAGTTTCGCTGAATGCATATTTGCGTTATTCTGAAAGTGAGACAAAAGAAGAGCAGGATATCTATATCGCACATCACCTCACCGCCATCAATAATCACGTTGATCAACTCAGTGCAAAAAAATATAACGAACTCACTAATTCGCTGGATTATGTAATCATGTTCATTCCTATCGAACCTGCTTACATCGCAGCTGTTCAGGCTGATCCAAATCTTTGGGCTTCTGCTTATGCAAAAAAAATCGTGCTCATCAGTCCGACAACATTAATCGCAACGTTGAAAATAGTAGCCGACTTGTGGAAGCGCGAACAGCAAAGCAAGAATGCCATTGAGATCGCCAGACAAGGTGGAAGATTGTATGAAAAATTTGTTGGCTTCCTGGAATCAATCGAAGATGTAGGAAGGCATATCACCAAGTCGCAGGACTTTTATAATAAAGCGATGGGCCAACTTAAAGATGGTAAAGGCAACCTCATCGATCAGGCTGAAAAACTAAAAAGCCTTGGCGTAAAATCGCCGAAAAAAATTCC
>JBATMM010000307.1:0-5349 GCA_049289835.1 Saprospiraceae bacterium
GTCATCATTGAGTTGAAACTCAACGCGTATATGAGCAGGCAAAGTTCTGAGATATTTACGTTCATCCTCCCCCACTACACTATTGGTATATGAAATGGAAATTTTACCCATTTCCTTTTCTTTGTCCGTCTTATAAGCACAACCACAATCATCACTCATTCTTCCAATACCAAAATCATAATTACCCGCAATCGTAGGAATATTTCGTCTGCGGATTTCATTGATCACTTCATTGGGCCATATGTTGTACCCAACCAAATCCCCAAGGCAATAAATGGCATCTGGATGTTGCTTTTCTACATCTTCGAAGAATGATTCTAACGCAGGCAGATTGGCATGAATATCAGAAAATAAGGCAATTTTCATTTACCGGAGTTTGAAAGGATTAATTGCAACAATCAGGTCCACAACAATCTTTGGCCTTTGGTTTTTCAGCATAAACTGTAATGCTGAATATGCCTGTTTTTCCTTCTCTGAAATCTGCGAGTTCATTTGCGCTCAGGTAGTTTATCAAAATATCATCTGGAAGAAATATAGCCTTCTCTTTTTGAACGGTGACATTTTTAAAATTATTAGCATAGATCATATTGAGATATGTGTCTTTTTGAATGGCACCGGATACGCAGCCTGCATACATCTCAGCATCTTTCTGAAGTGATTCCGGCAGATTTCCAACAAGCACAATATCCGAAATGCTGAAATGTCCACCTGGCTTTAGTACTCGAAATATTTCTTTGAAAACATTGTTTTTGTTAGGCACCAGATTCAACACACAGTTGCTCACAATGACATCAGCTACACTATCGCTTACGGGCATGGCTTCGATGTCACCTTGTCTGAATTCAACATTGTTGAAACCTAATTTCTCTGCATTACTTCTGGCTTTATTGACCATAGCCGGAGTAAAGTCTATTCCGATTACTTTGCCGCTATCACCGGTTTCGGCCAGGGCTACAAAACAATCATTGCCTGCGCCGCTTCCAAGATCGATCACGGTGTCGCCTTTTTTGATTTTGGCGAACTGAGTCGGCAGACCACAACCTAAGCCTAAATCAGCATCAGCCTGGTATCCACCCAGCGCCGCATAATCTTCACTCATAATATTATATACTTCTGTAGAGCAACAACCTGACCCGCAGCAAGAAGCCTGGTTAGATTCCTTGTCCTGTAATGCTATCTCGCTATATTTTTGTCTTACGACTTCCTTCAATTGTTCGTCATTATTCATTTCTACTTATTTTAGATTTTAATTTAATCGTAATATACCGATGATCTAAGGCAAAAAATCAACAACATTTGGATGCCTCATAACTCATAAAAAGACCATTCAAGAGATTCATAGCTATGTCCCATTCCTTCTCGTCGATGCAGTAACAGACTTTCACCCCTTCGATATCTCCCTTTATCAATCCGGACTCCTTCAATTCCTTCAGATGCTGGGAAATAGTGGATTGGGACAGGGGAAATTCATCTACAATATCTCCGCAAATACAGGCTTTTTTCTGAATCAGGAGCTTCAAAATGGCTACTCTGGCCGGGTGAGCAAGCGCTTTCGCATACTTTGCCAGCCGGTTGTCTTTTACTGAGAATTCATCTGATTTTGTCGCTCCCATGATCTTTATTATATCGCAATATTACGATTAATATAAATGCGGCTGACATTTTTGTCAAACTTTAACACATTTAAAAGATTTCGCTTCGAAAACCAATTGGCGAACTGAAGCCACAAACATTACCGCTTCTTGATATGAGGAGAGGATTCTGTCCATGCCTGATTTGCCTCGGTCATTTGTCTTTGTTGGAATATGCTCCAACAGAACGGTTCAATAAACATAACCCTAACCATCAAGGCCAGGAAATTCTATATCTTTCCCCCTTCAGATCCTTTGGGAATTTTTCAAAGACATTTTTCACCAATAACCATTTAACTATGAAATTCTACATCTCCTCGTTGTTTACCATGCTGTCACTTTTCCTTTTGACCAATACTGTCCATGCGCAGACAGATATGGAGTGGGATACCCATGGTGTCGGTTTTTCCGTGCCGGATAATTTTAAAATAGAGACCAATAATGCGGAAGAATTTACCGCAAGTAATGACAACCTCTATCTCAGCATTCTTCCTATCCAGGATGAGACGATCACGAAAGATGACTTGGCCGATGCAGTTGATGCGTTTGCAAAAGAACTCAAATATGACCGCGTACAGGAAGGTGATGAAATTGACATCGATGACTTCACCGGCTATTATATCAAAGGCAGAAAAGATGGAGCCAACGCAGTCCTTCTGGCCCTGCTGGATAAGGAAAGCAGCACTAACCTTCTTGTTGTCATTGTTTATGCCGATGGGTATGAAAACAATGCCATCAAAATCGCCAAAAGCTTCTATGCCTATGATAAATAGGTCTTAAAATATAGCTTCCCAGCTTTAAGAAACGGGTGCTTGCAGTGATGTAAGTGCCCGTTTTTTCAATAAGCAATGAGCAATTGGCAAAAATCAACAGGCAATTGGCAATAAGCAATTGGCAATTTGCAATTTGCAAAAATCAATAGGCAATAAGTAATTGGCAAAATTCAACAGGCAATTGGCAATTGGCAATTGGCAATTGGCAATTGGCAAAAAAAACAAAAAAACAATTGGCAATTGTCAAAGAACAATAGGAATTTGCAAAAGACCCTCAATTTTGCCTATTGCTCTTCACCTATTGCCTATTGCCTATTGCTTATTGCTTATTGCTTATTGCCTATTGCTTATTGCCTATTGTTTATTGCCTATTGCCCAAGGCTTTCTTATATTCGCAGAAGCGCCCGATGAAGAGTCAAAAAGCAATATTCATATCACATGCCTGGGGTGGCATCAGTGACGAAATTTTAGCTGAGCTCACCAAAACTCTCGAGCAGGAGGATATTCAATTTATCCTTGACAAACGCGACCTCGCCTACCGTCAAAGTATCAATAACTTCATGGTCGAGCTTGGTAAAGCGGATATGGTCATCATCATCCTCTCCAACAAATACCTCAAGTCTGAGTATTGTATGTTTGAGTTGATCCAAATCTACAGGAACGACAATCTCAGGGACCGGATCTTCCCTATCGTCCTGGATGAGGTCAAAATATCCAGTTCGGCCGACAGGCTTGAATTTGTAAAATTCTGGGAAGGCCAACTTGAGAATCTTCAAAAAAAGGTAAAGGAGCTTAACTCACTCAGCTATATCGAAGGCATCACAGATGATCTGAACCTTTATGCTGAAATCCGGAATAATATCGCCCGTCTGACCGGAATATTGAGAGATATCAATACGCTCAATGTCACGATACATGTAGAATCCGATTACAGAGATCTCATTCAGTCTATCAAAAGAAAGATTTCCGGTGAATCCGATAAGGAGGAGAATAAAATCTACATTTCATCCACAAAACCACCATCACCTGTATTCAATGCGTTCAATTTTAAATTAGCCGGGGTATCACTACTGGTCATTTTTGCGCTATTCGTCACGTGGAAGATTCTATCAAAACCAAAAAGTCTGGATGATGAAAGTATGTTGTCACAAAAAGAACCTGTATTTGTCATTGATTCCTCCAGAATCGAAAGGAGCAATCATGATGTCACAGGAAAAAATGGAACAAACGAGCCTGAAGTAACCTATGCGGAAGAAACGCAGAAAATAATTAATCAATCAAATAATGTTATCCCACCTGTTGTAGACAAAAGCACCGCACAAAAAGATTATTCAACGTCAACGAAAACGCAAACACCGGTTGAAAAAAAAGTTGTTGAGAAGTATACACCACCTAATTTTCCTAAGGATGCAATAGTTACAAGACAAGAAACAAAACCGGTTACAAAACCCGAACCAAAAGAGGAACAAAAATTACATCCTATTGAAGATAAACCTCAGGTCATATCCATACCTACGAATACTGAACCTGCCAGAGTAAATAAAGGTACTCATGCATTCACAGTGCCAAAAGGCACATCATTACTGGCTAGAAGCAGTATCACATTGTCAAGCGATGATGAACTGCCTGTCCCAAGACGTGTCAACTTTGTGCTGGATCAGGATGTGTATGATGGAAAGAATGTTGCGATACCTGCCGGGAGTTCGGTTGTGGGCACATTGTCTTCCGTGAAAACAAGTGATCATAAACGTTCCGGGAGTGTTACCTTATTTTTTAATTACCTGGTGGCACCTGATGGACAAAAAATTCCGCTTCAAAAAGAGGAGATGTATCTTGTAGCTTCCGGTAAGATGCCCTATGAAATCCATCCAAATAGTAAAATAAAAATCAAGACCTCCAGTTCTATTCAAATCAGGTACTAATGAAAATTTTGATCTCCCTCTTCTTTGTTTTCCTCTTCGGATATACAAATCACATGTTTAGTCAGGAGACACTTTCTGGCAAATCAATCACAAAAGGATTTTCAATTGGAGTCCATGGAGCTTATCTTTCCTATACAGCATCAAGCCTTCAATTTGAGCCACATACCGGTTATGGATTTGGTGGATATATTCAGTACGGATTTACCCATCAGCTGGCAGTGGCTTTAAGTGTGCAACATTATATGATGGATCCTAAAACTACTGACCTGATTAAATCTCCTTATCCGTACACAGAATTTGATCTGATCGGAAAATATATTTTTGGATCGACAAATTCACCGTTGCGGCCATTTCTTGCATTGGGTGGTAATTATTCGACCCAGGAGGAAATGTTCTATGACATAAATGACCCGAACCTGAAGAAAATAGATGCCATCTATAGCGGCTTTACAGCATGTGGTGGTGCCGGAATAAATTTCTTTTTAACCCCTCAGCTTACAATTGATTTAACAGGTATGTATCATCTTGGGGCTTTCGGGGTAACTCAAAATGACGTTCATTTTGATAGAACCTACGATTTCACTGCTTTCAAATTCCTGGGTGGTTTTTCATATCATTTTTAAATACCTATTTTCGGACATTCCAATATTAATCCTGACAAGACTAATCATAATCTAATGAAATCTTACATTACTTTTTTGCTTTTGCTGGCGTGTAGCTGGCTTACTACTATTTCCGCTCAGGAAGTGATTTCCATGCAATCCAATACAACAGGCGTTTCTATAGGGGCGGCTGCCGGATTTCTTTCCTTCAGCGATGATGTCGCGCATCCGGATGGCGCTGAAACCGGATTCGGTTTTGGTGGTCGTATTCAATATGGATTTAGTCACAAATTTGCAGCTGCACTGGCCGTCCAAAATTATTTTGTCACGGCTATTTCTGATAATGCCGAATCCGACATCTATCCCTATTTGGAAGTAGATGGATCTGTTATTTTTACTTTTGGATCTACCAATACAAAAG
>JBATMM010000308.1:0-5041 GCA_049289835.1 Saprospiraceae bacterium
CGACACAAAACCATTTTAATTTCTACATGACTATAATTCTTGTAAAAATTTTGTTCTATAAAAAAATATTATCTTGTTAAATGTAGCCGGAGCTTGTACTACATTTCTCAGTTTCGGAACGTCTTCAAATATCTGATTTACATCAACAGGAAAATGAATTATACCTTATGGACGCAGCTACTCCTGACAAATTGTTGATTGACCAACTGACTAAAACATTTTTTAGCGTATTCACCAATGCGCGTCATCAACAACCTGACTGGAATTTAATCTACACCCTTTGTTTGCCGGAAACCATCATCATAAAAAAGGACGGCATCACAGAAATTGTGTATGATCTCCATTCTTTTATTGAACCAAGAAGAAAAATATTATCTGACGGAACGCTGACTGAATTTGAGGAAAGTGAAATCTATGAAGAAACAAGAGTTGTAGGACACCTTGCCCAACGATATTCAAAATTTCAAAAAAGCGGCTACCTGAATGGAAATCATTTTCAGGAATACGGCAGCAAATTTTTTCAATTTATTAAAACAAACAATGGCTGGAAAATCAATTCGTTGATTTGGGAAGATGATAAGTTGTCCGGAGATTGACTTTTACAAATAAATCGCAAAACCGAGTTTTGCAAACGCCTCGACTTTAGAAATGATAGTTGAAAGGACTTTTCGAAAATTTTCTATTGAATCCACCCTGACCAGAGAAATGAAAATGAATTGCGATCTTGGTTAACGACAAGAAGAGGTTTTGCTCTAATTTGGGATATGAGGATTTGTATGATTTATGTCATTGTTAACAAAATTTAATTCATTATATTTACAAACATAACTGACGTATTAGAAATTATTTACTCCTTCTTGTATCTTATATTTTGCTGTTCCACTAAATCTAAAGATTATGAAATCAATTCTACTTTTAGCATTTCTCTGTCTGCAATCACTTTCATATAGTCAAATTGCTTTTGAAGAGATAAACAGTCCTGTTGATTTTAACATATCTGCAGTTAGGAAATCTCCTACCGGGGAGTATTTTGTTCAGGCGATGAATGATAAAAAAAGTATTTACACTTCATTGAATGGTGAGGATTGGACAAAATCCTCCTTACCCATGACTCTTACTATGGAGGATATCCAGTTTTTCAGCGATGGTACTCCACTGTTACAAGCTGAAGGCTATGAGCACCTCATCAGAAGAAATGGCAGCTGGTATACGATGAATTTTTCCGGTGGATGGACTGATATTGAGGCCAGTTTTATCAAAGAAGACACCTTGTTTGTATTTCAGGACGACATGTTCGCGTATAGTCTTGACAAAGGGAAAACATTTAAAACGCTTTTTACTGCCGCTGAAAGTATAGTGGACCATACAGCCCATCTATGGAAGTTTGATCATTACTTTGTTCTTCATCATACCGCAGGAGCGTCTGATCATCTTTCCATTTTCAATGAGGAGGGTGACCGAATATCCATTCATGCTCTGGATATTTCCAGTGCCGGCTTTATCTACAATAGTTGCGGAGAGATCTTCATCTATGATTATCCAGAATATTATCTTTTAAAAGAACAGGGACTAATTTTTCAAACCGGTGCTCTTACAAATATTCATCCTCAATTTTCCTCGAGTTCTGATCTCATGTCCCAGGATGGTAATTTTTATCTCAGAGCAGGCAACACTATATATAAAACCACCGGTTGTAATTTTACCTGGGAAACTGTAATTAGTAATGATTTTATTAAATCCGAAGATAATTTCTGGATAAATCAACAGGGGGATATAATTCTTTATAACACAAGAAGTAATTATTTTATTGAGCAAGCAAACGGAACAAACGTGTGGGAAGAACAAAAGCCGAATATTAACTATGCTCTCGTCTCTATGATAGATGAATCGGCTCAAAAACATCAAATCTCTGTGACGTCAAATGGACTATTCAATAAAAATACTTCCGAAGCAAACTGGATAAAGTTAGACTCCATCGGAAGTAATCAATATCGGGTACAGTATTCTCCGGACGGAGATTTATATGTCAATAGAGGTACTGATATCCTTTACTCGAAGGATGATGGTCATAGTTTTAGCACGATCCAACTACCTGACAGTGGTTTTCCAAATGACGAATACACGATGACTGTGCTCGATGACGATATCCTATTTATCCTTGGAGGAATCTTAGGAGGAAGTTATTATACGCTGAATAACGGGAAGGATTGGATTGCTGTATATGTATCTTTTTTCTTTGATGTTCCACAGATTAAATTGGTTGATAACTACATTCTGATAGCAGACCTGGACTATGAATATGTGGTCACCAAAATAAATCTTGGCACCAACGAAATGACGTCTGAAGATCTGGGAGATTTTTTTGCATTAGATTATTATGGTTCAGTGATACAAGATGATGGTACTATCTACTTTCAGGCTTTCGATGCCAATGGTGCCCATCCAGATGGACTTTATCGCTACCGGTTTGGAGAAGGATTGGAATTTTTAGGTCCGTATCAGGAATTGGCTTACATATATTCGCTTGCCTCTTCAGGTAATGATTTATATGCTTTTAATTCAGGTGAATATTATTTGTTCGATGGAGAAACACTGACCACGCATAGTTATACCGGTCTCCCATCTCAGGGTTCAAAAAATTTCATTATTTCAGAAAATGAATACTTGTATGTCATAGTAGATAACCATAGAATATTCAGGTCTACCAAACCATTGTCTTATCCACAATATATCACAGGTTCTATATATCAGGATTCAAATAAGGATTGTGTAGCAGATACTTCAGATGCTACATTAGAATATTGGCAGGTGAAGGTTGAAAGTAATACCCACCTGAGGATTACAAAATCCGATAGTCATGGCCAGTTCAAATTCTCTGTTCCCCAGGGTGATTATACCGTCAGTAGTCGACCTATTAATAGCAATTGGGAATTGTGTGCTTCTTCCTACAGTATTAACATTGATGAAAATAATACGAATGTCAACCAGGATTTTTTGGCCAAAGGCTTAACAGATTGCGCCGAATTGGAAATAGATTTTTCTACGCCCCTGCTGCGCCGGTGTTTTGATAATTATTATTCAGTGCGGGTACGAAATACCGGACCTGAAGTTAGCGCCGGCACTATACTCACCGTGGAATTAGATCCGTTTTTTGAATTCATCTCTGCTACTATTCCGTATACCCAGGTGAATGATAGCATCATTAAGTTTGATTTGGGGGTATTAGCTGTGAATGATGAAATTTCTTTTCAATTCTTTTTTAACCTTTCCTGTGATGCAGAATTAGGAATGGAACATTGTCTGACCGGAATCCTGAGTGATCTTAATGAATGCGGTGACACTCGTTCCTCATATACAGAATGTCAGAATAACATCGGATCAGTAGATCCTAATGATAAACGAATATTTAATGAAACCGGAAAAGAAGCGTCGACTGTCGACAAGGGGGAATATATCTATTATCATATTCGTTTTCAAAATACCGGCACGGACACTGCATTTAAAGTGCGTGTCGTGGATCCTCTTTCTCCAAAACTTGATCTGAGTACTTTAGAGATGTTAAGCGCAAGTCATCCTTATGATTTTATCATCACAGACGGACCTGCACTGGCCGTAAATTTTGAAAATATTTTATTGCCTGATAGCAGTACAAATGAACCGGCTTCACATGGATTCTTTAAGTTCAGAATTAAACCGTTACCTGAATTTGATTACGGAACGACGATTCCAAATCAGGCAGGAATCTATTTTGACTTCAATGATCCCGTTTATACAAGTGAGGCAGTCATAGTCATTATGCCTACTGTGGGGACTAAGGACGCAAAGGATTTGATAGCGTTCAGTGTTTTTCCAAATCCAACTGATCATGTACTTTCTTTGAATATTTCAGAAAGCGATCTCAACCGCATCGATGCCTATGAGATTATAAACCAACTTGGGCAACTTGTCATTCAATCAAAATTAAAGAACAGTCATGTTTTGAATGTGGCTCAATTAAATCCAGGTGTCTATAATCTGATGCTTAAGGAAAAAGGAAGTATTATCGGGATGAGGGAATTTGTCAGACTTTAAGCACAAGACTAGAGTAAAGAAAAGAAAGATTGCCTCCTTCTTTTAAGATTTACCTTGTATTTTCTTTTTTAAAGTCTGGGTGGTTGCAAAGTACCCCGACTTTAAAAAAGGAAAATTGGATTGCCTTTTTAATAGAAAGTAAAACTGCTGAAAAGGTGTTTTTCCACCGATAAGAGTGGAGAAATTTGATTTCTCTCCTACAAGAGAAATGAAAAGCATATGAAAAAGCCCATACTGATTATTCATTTTTTACTTCTTTATCTGCCATCCTTATTATGGTGTCAAGTAATAATTCTGCCTGAAATTGGATTCAGTTATCTTCCTTTTACGTTTACTACAGCCAATACTTCGACTATTTCAAATAAGCTTGATTATTTAGTTGGCATTTCTGCTCGTATGCCAATACATCATAACTTTGAATTAAGTTCTCGAATCTCTTTTTCTGATAGACATGATATACATTGGATAGATCTTTGCACTTGTCCTGGATATCTGGGTGAGGAATTCAGGCATTCAGATTTGAATTTTGATGTATCTATTCTTTATACCAAAGATGAAAAACTAAACTTTGGTTTGGGGCCTTCTGCGATCAGAAAATTTGCACAATGGGAAACATGGAATGATATTTATGATGATAATATTACTTTACTTTATCATAATAAGTTTTTCTTTGGGCTGAATAGCAATGTAATCTTTGTCCTTCAGCGGGTAGGGTTCAAAATTACTTACATCAGAATAATTTCGAATTTAGGTAATTATTTCAGTCCGACTGGTCAAAACAGATTTGACATGACTGTTTCCTATGATTTGTTGAAAAAATCATAAGGTTCTTTCATTTCAGAGGATACTCCACCAGGTGAGAAAACTTGTGGCGAGTATACCAAAGAATGAATGAAAAGAAAGGGCTATGGATCTCTTGAAGTTCAGTTACTTCACTATGGGTGTAAATCTTAAGATCAATGAAAGGAAA
>JBATMM010000309.1:0-3430 GCA_049289835.1 Saprospiraceae bacterium
GAAGCCACAAAAGCATTGCCCAGGATATGATCAATATGACAATGCGTATTGATGAGACGAACTGGTCTCAGGTTATTTTCTTTAATAAAATCAATTAGCTCCGATCGCTCTGTATCATCAAAACAACCAGGATCAATAATGATACACTCACCATTGTCACTGTATATGACGTATGTGTTTTCTTCAAATGGATTGAACGTCAGGACATGCACTGATAAACTCATTGATGGTAGTTTGAATTATTACAAAGATCAACATTTATGATCTTTTACAGGTTGCTGGTTCTTGGTTGTATGAAGATGGATAGGTTTTAAGTTTCAAGAAAAAAGGCTTGCGTGAACCACTTACTTATTCCTTAAACCTTGTCCATTTTCCTTCAACTATCAACCTAAGCTGAGGTCTCTGTTGCATTTCTCTCCTTTCTCCCTTATATTCGTCATGTGGGCAGGTACATCTTCTTGATTTTTACATTTCTTCTCTATTGTACATGGGCTGGAGCCCAGAACGTCGTCACTGAATTCGGCAAAAACAGGGTTCAGTACCACGATGACTTCAACCAGTGGAACATGTACGAGACAGAGAATTTTGTCACCTACTGGTATGGCAAGGGTCGTGAAATAGCCCACACTGTCGTCCAAATGGCAGAACTGGACAATCCTTCCATCCAGAACGTCCTCGAACATAAGATGAACGATAAGATCGAGCTCATCGTCTATCTCGATCTGACAGACATGAAACAAAGCAACCTTGGCATCGGAGAGCAGTTTCTCAGCCAGGGCGGAATAACCAAAGTGGTTGAAAACAAAGTCTTTCTCTATTTCAACGGCGATCACAATGCACTGCGCAAATCACTGCGTGAAGGCATTGCTTCAGTCTATATCAATTCCATGCTGCATGGCAATAACCTCCAGGAAATTGTTCAAAATGCAGTCCTTTTAAATTTACCCGATTGGTTCCAGGAAGGATTAGTTTCTTACATGGGTGAAGAATGGAGTCCCAAACTGGATAGCCGCTTAAAAGATTATTTCACATCACCCAAAAAACAGAAGAAAGATTTTGCACGTCTTGCGAAAACTGATCCTCAGCTTGCAGGTCATGCGATGTGGAATTTTTTAGCCAACTATTATGGCCGTGCCTCCATTTCAAATATTTTATACCTCACCCGGATCAACCGAAGTCTTGAGAATGGTCTTCTCTATGTACTAGGCATTGACTCAAAAGAATTGAACAGGCAATGGCAGGACTATTACGAGAAAAAATATAATCTCCGCACCGAAGCACAAAGTTCCTTCAGAAATGATCTTGATCTTTCAAAACAAAAACTGAATGTCCCGATCGGGCGTATGCGCTTAAGTCCTCACGGAAACCAATTGGCATATTCACTCAATGATCATGGCCGTATCAAAGTCGTCTTATATGATATGCATTCAGGTGAAAAACAAATGTTGTTCCGTTATGGCGTGCGCAACTTCGAACAGGAGTCAGATCCAAATTATCCTGCACTCGCATGGAAAAAAGAGGGCAATGAATTGACGATGATCTATGAAAGAAAAGATGTCATCTATCAGAGGACGTTCGATTTTGATTCAGGCAGTGTGCATTCTGATAAAGTTAGTCCGGAATATCAGAGAATATACGATGTAGATTATTGGTCCGATGATACATTGGTGTTGGCAGCTTCAACTGATGGTTTGGCAGATCTCTATCTATATATTCCTTCGACAAGAGAGAGTATCCGGTTGACTGATGATTTCTACGACGATCTTGATGCATCAGTGGTCAGTCTTCAGGATCAGCGTTATGTTCTTTTCTCTTCCAATCGCAGAGATGAGACCCTGAGGAAAATGGAATTGGACTCTATTCTTCCCATTGGGCCTTTTGATTTGTATTTATTGTCGTATCATTCCGGTCAGGGTGCATTGAGAAGATTGACGTTTACAACCGGTGAAAGCGAGAGGCAGGCACGTATCGCAGGCCAGGATAAATTAATTTGCCTGACAGACAGGAATGGTCGTTGGCAGCGAATGGAGATCAGCAGGTTATTTGATGATCCTCCCTCCAATACCATCATAACCCGATATGACAGGGATATTCTTTTACATGAATATGTACCAAATTCTCCTGTAGTCATTGATTGGCTTGAGAAATGGAATAAGCCCTATTTTCAGACAAGCCGTGTTGATTCACTTCAACTTTTTTTTGGCGCTTCCACAGATGCTCCTTCACTTTTACTAAAAGATCAGAAAGGAGTTTCGCCGAAAGAAGAAAATCTTGAAGAAGAGGTGATTGATCCGGGATTTCTTTTTCAGACAAAATTTCCTCAGCCTCCGGTCACTAAACCTACAACCATCACTGTTGTCAAACCAACAGCAGAAGAGGTTCCGGTCACAAATGATTCCATCACCAATGTGGATGTATTAAATTGGATCAAACCATCTGCTTCCAAAGGGCTGGGGTACATACCCGGTGATCTTGTACCATTTATTAAGACAAGAGTGATAGCCTCACGTCTTAAATTCAAGCTTGACTATCTCAACACCACCATGGACAATGATCTTCTGTTTGGTGGTCTCGACAGTTATGCCGGCACGAAACGTGAATTTGCACCCTCACCATTAGGCTTTCTGATCAAAGGCAGTGTAAAAGATCTTTTAGAAGATTACATTATCACCGGTGGCGCCAGGTTTCCAACGACATTTAACGGTTCTGAATATTTTCTCCTCTTCGACAATCGGAAAAAACGCATTGATAAAGAATATGCACTTTATCGTAAGTCTACGATCGTACCTGATCCTACCGAACCTAATACACTGCATCGAAATCAATATGTAACTACGCTTGGGCTGATCAAATATTCTTATCCATTTGATGTCTATAACAGCGTCAGATTAGCAGCTACATTTCGCAATGATCGCTCGATTACATTAGCTACAGATGTCGGCACACTTGCAAAAAAAACAGATGATGCCCAACGTTTTGGACTGAAGCTGGAATGGATTTTTGACAATACAAGAATTCTTGACATTAATAGTCGTTTAGGCACGCGTGCAAAAGCCTGGGTGGAAGTCATCAAGCGATTTGATCTCAATCTGTTTGAATCCGGACCTAAATTGCAATTCAATAAAGGCTTTATGACTGTGCTTGGTTTTGATGCGAGACATTATGTTTCACTTGATCGCAGAAGCTTGCTCGCATTTCGGATGACCGGAGCGACATCATTAGGTTCAGAGCGGATTCTTTATTACCTCGGTGGTGTTGAGAACTGGTTGTTCCCTTCATTTGATCAGGGTGTGAGTGTTCCTGGTGATATTACGTTTGCATACACAGGACTGGCTGCCAATATGCGTGGTTTTAAATACAATGCACGGAATGGTAGCAGTGTGGTGCTGTTGAATACTGAATTGCGTATCCCTGTATTACAATATCTGTC
>JBATMM010000310.1:0-23129 GCA_049289835.1 Saprospiraceae bacterium
TGCGACCAGTCAATACTTCCTTTTTCTCCATAAACACGAATGCGCAAATTATTCTCTTCTCCCGCAGATATCTGGCTTGCATACAATACACCGCGTGCACCATTATTCATCCGAAGCAACACACTGCCATCATCATCAAGGAGTCTTCCGAGAATATGGGTATGCAAATCAGCACAAATCTCATCAATATGCAATCCTGTGACATACTCTGCAAGATTCTCGGCATGTGTACCTATATCCCCCATCGCACCAGCTGCACCAGACTTCGCCGGATCAGTTCGCCACGAAGCCTGCTTCTGATTGGTCTGTTCCAGCGCAGTGCTCAACCATCCCTGCGAATACTCCACGACTATCCTTCTGATCTCCCCTAAATCGCCATTGGCAATCATCATCCTGGCCTGCTTGACCATTGGATATCCTGTGTAAGCATGGGTCACAGCGAAGATCAGACCCGATGACCTGACTTTATCCTGAAGTCGTTTCGCCGCATCCACTGTCAAACAAAGCGGTTTATCACAAATGACATGAAATCCATTTTCTAAAGCAATCATCGCCGGTTCAAAATGCATGTGATTAGGAGTGACAATTGAGACCAGATCCATTTTTTGATCTTCAGGCAGATTAGCCTCTGCAAGGATCATCTCTTCATAATCACCATAACACCTTTCCGGAGGAAGGAATAAATCCGCTCCACTGGCTTTCGATCTTTCAGGATCACTGCTGAATGCGCCACATACGAGTTCGATCTGACCATCCATGGCTGCCGCCATCCTATGTACTGCACCGATAAACGCTCCCCTTCCGCCACCAACCATTCCCATCCTTATTTTTCGTCTCATACCCTAGATTTTGCTTCTGAACCTATTTCAAGATGTAATTTATTGCAAAATCAACAGTCTGAGCTCCCTGTAAACTCTGGAAGGCCTTTCCGGCGTTAAACATCCTGAGCACTATTTTTGTAACATTGGGCCATAATGAAGAACATCAAATATATTTTTCTCGCCACATTTTGTTTAGCACAGGCATCCATCCTGTGCAGTCAGCAATTGAAAGCCGTACAACGCATTGAAGGCATCCCCGCTCACACCGAATACAGGGCGATCACACATGACAACTCAGGAAATATATATGTAGCCACAAGCGCTGATGTATTTATGATCCCGTCGAACAGCAACAAAGCCCAACCTATGTCCGCCGGAAACCATATCATGGACATCGACTGGTCCAATGATTCGGGCCTCATCATGCTGGTTGACGATGGATCCGTCCGATTTACCAACTCAGGAAAAGTACTAACGCTGGATCAGAAAGTCGTAGCTACATGTATGGATGTCAGCAAGTCCACGATCTGGGTAGGCACGACAAATGGTGTCTATACACTCTCCATTCCCCAAGAGAAAATCGTAAAACATTACACCACAGATGATGGTGTATTGCTAAGTAATAAGATCAATTTTATTCACACCGATCCATTCAATGTCAGATGGATAGGCACAGACCTTGGTGTCGTACGCGTCTCGGGAAAGAAATGGAAATTATATGAACCAGAACAAGCCATTACAGCCATAACATCTACTTCTGAAGGCGCATGGATGGCCGCAAGTCAAAACATGTGGCTTGTCGATTCGTACAACAGATGGTACCCTATTGAAGCATGGAAAGATCTTGCCCAGGGAAAAGTTCGTGCATTATCCTCTGATGGCCAGGGCCTCATATACATAGCATCCGATGGCCTGGTGAAATATGATCCGTACAAAGAAAAAATCATCAGCATGAACAGAGATGGTGCAAGCGAACCGATGATACTTTTGGCACAAGGTCCTGGCAAGAATGTCTGGATAGCCGGTGATCTGGGTATGGCCAAAATCATCGAAGACACTACAGTCATCGCTGCACCGGTTGTCGAGTCCGATGAATTGGCTGCAACAGTAGAAGTGAAATCGACACCTGTATGCATCGGAATGTTGACAGGTCATGTCAACGTAAAAGCCTCAGGCGGTAAACCTCCATACTCGTATAAATGGAGTTATCAGGGCTCTACTGAGCCGGAGATCACAGGACTACCACCAGGCCTCTATCAGGTAACACTCACCGATGAGTCCGGCAAATCAACACATGCCAGCGGAATCGTTTCTGCATCACCGGAACTCTCCGTTACCGTCAGGTCAGAAGTCAACTCTTCAGATAAATTGGCAGCAGATGGCAAGGCCATGTTGACTGTGAAAGGAGGTGCAGAACCCTACCAGATATTATGGAACAATGGAGAGACTGCATTAGAAGCAACGACACTTACAGAGGGGTTGCATACAGTAAGAATCATCGATGCTAACGGATGCATTGCAAATGGAAATGTGACGATGGAAGCAGAAAAGGTTTTGAAATCACTTGATATTTCCACACTTACTCTGGGGGAAACAATAAGGGTAGACAAACTTTATTTTACGGCGGATAGCTCTACCATTCAACCATCTTCTTATGGTGTGCTGGAAGAGATATATGATTTTTTGAAAAGCAATGACAAAGTCATCATCGAAATCGGTGGCCACACCAATAGTCTGCCTGATGATGAATATTGTGATCGTCTCTCCACCTCACGCGCAAAAAATATTGCTCTCTATCTCTACGGCCGCGGCATTCCTCAAGCCCAGATCTCTTACAAAGGTTATGGAAAACGTCAACCCATCGCCACAAATCAAACAGTCGATGGTCGGCGAAAAAATCAGCGCGTAGAAATCAAAATTATAAACCTGTAAAGCCTTGATTTAATTTATAAAAGTAAGGGCGGGTCGCAACACGCCCCTACTTTTATAAATTAAAACGCGACCATCACATCTCACATCTCACGAATAGGTTGAGTGCTGCTATCACGCACCGAAAACTTCCAAATTGTTTTGGATCTATATTCCTCCCCTGGACTTAATTCCACTGAAGGAAACTCGGGACGATGCGGCGAGTCCGGAAAATGTTGTGTCTCAAGACACAAACCCGCATATGGTCCATACACACGTCCATTTTTTCCTTTCACTTCATCATCAAGAAAATTACCTGTATATAATTGCAAACCTGGTTCAGTAGTATACACCTCAAGAACTCTGCCTGTAGACGGATCGTAAAGGGTACCTGCGAGAGCCAATTCTTCTGCATTTTTATCAAGTAACCAGCTATGGTCGTACCCATGAGCATATTTAAGTTGAACATCATGACCGTCAATATCGCGGCCTATCATTTTAGGGTATTCGAAATTAAACGGAGTTCCCGCCACATCTTTCAATTCACCAGTAGGAATCATCGACTTATCGATCATAAGAAAATGATCGGAATTGATCAACAGTTCATGTTGTAGTATATTATCCTTGCCACCATTAAGATTGAAATACGAATGCTGCGTCAGGTTGATGATTGTTTTTTTATCCGTGGTAGCCTTATAATCCAAAATGATCTCATCATTATGGTTTAAAAAATAATTGATGGTGATGAGTACATTTCCCGGATATCCTTCTTCCCCGTCATGACTCCGATATTGAAATCCAACACCCATACCTCCATCATTTTCAAACCCACGCGATTGCCATACCACTTTATCAAAACCTTTGATACCGCCATGTAGATGATGATGATTCAGATTTTTGGCAAGCGTATATTCATGTCCGTCATGGACGAATCGACCATCAGCTATACGGTTAGCAAATCTGCCGATGATAGCTCCATAATAATGAACGGAGCCGATGTAGCCTTCCAAAGAATCAAAGCCCAGCACGACGTCATCAGGACGGCCATCGCGATCTGGCACGATCAATGATGTTATGGTACAACCATAATTGATGACCTTCATTTCGATGCCCTGAATATTGGTTAGCGTATATTCAGTCACCTGAATTCCGTCTGGTGTTTTACCATAAGGCCTCTCGCTCATCATTCAAGCTCTACCCTTACATTCTCAACTATATCTTTCAATGCATCCTCCACGATTTTTGTATCCTGATGACGCAGGATGATAAATCCCTCCCCTTCGTAGCTCGGCGATGCTTCCTGACCGCGTTTTGGAATTCGTACGTCAGTGATGATATCATTGTATTTTGACCTGATGGCCTCCAATCCTGTGATTCTGGCTACTCTGCCATGGCCCTGTCCCCTCAGATAAGCAGCACCACTGGAGTACTTTATTTTTGGAATCTCCACCTCATCATATATCATCAGCTTTAACCATGCCAGCACAACATCAAAATCACAGGCACGCGAAATAAGCGTGGTAAACTGCGCACCTGGCGGCCTCGCTGCTACCTCAGAAATCGCGATGCTGCCATCTTTTCTCCTGAACCATTCCATATGACTGAGTCCGGTATTAATCCCAAGTGCATTGATTGCCTTTACACCGGATGTTCTTATATCATCATACGTCTTACTCGTTATTTCTTTACGCAGGATGACCCGCCATTGAATCCATGGATTTGACATACACTCAAGAGGGGTCGGGATGTAATGATTGATCGTCTGGCCTAATACTTTGCCATGCAATGAAAATGTATCAAGTGAAAACTCCTCTCCCTGGACGAATTCTTCAATGACCACACCTTCAGCAGCTTTTTGTCCGAGAGATTGAAAAGCAGATTGCATTTCATTATCGTTGTTGACCCGGAATGTCGTTTGAGATCCGGCTCCGGCTACAGGTTTGACAACAAGTGGATATGGACATTTTTTTGTAAAAGCCAAAGCCTCCGGTATCCTGGTGACCAGGGCATGTCTTGCACACGGAATCCCGGCTTCTTCAAAGAGATGTTTCATGCGGGATTTGTCTCTGAAATTTTGAGCCGTTTCCACATCCATTCCATCTATTCCAAGTGCTTTGCGGGCCTCAGCTATGGGGACCTGCAACTGTTCAGTAGCTCCCAAAAGGCGATGGAAACGGCCTACTCTCTTTTGTACTTCAGCAAGTACCGCCGTCAATTTATCTGCATTAAAGACATCGGGTATCTGTCGCGATAAAGAGATGCGGCTTTGTTGCCATGGGGGAAGTAATGAGGTCGATTCCTGGCTGATGATTACAATCCGAAGGTCGTACAGACCCGACAGGGCATCAATAAAACGAACGGCATTGGCCGTAAAATTTGGGGTGATATAAGCAACAGACGTCATGCGATGAAGGTAATCAAAACCAAAATGTGTAGAGGAAGACACCATCTTATTTTAACGAAAAAATATAGAGGTAAAATTTGTCCTATATTGGGTGCCCGAAAAAAACAAAAGGAACCACATATTATTTCAAACAAATATGTTGAAAGGATAAATGATTACGTTCTGGTTGCATTTTTTAACTCATAAAAATATGACGACAGTCAGAAGGATCACATTGCCCGAGCCTACTTATAATTTATCTGCACCTTTTCTATGAAACTACACATCAGGTACGACATGGTGGCTGTCTGTAAAATAGTTATACAGGAACAGTTGGAGAAATTAGGAATTCCATTTGAACTAAACACACTTGGTGAAGTTGAATTTGAAGATCCAATTTCGATGGCCAGTCGGGAAGAGATAAATGGGGTATTGGGCAAATATGGAATTGAGCTTCTTGATGATCAAAAAGTTATTTTTGTACAACGTATCAAGGATACAATCATTGAACTGGTCAATCTGGATGAGAAGTTGTCTTCAGCGAAATTTTCTGACTATCTGGCCCAAAGGCTGAACTATAGCTATGGACATATTTCTAAATTATTCTCTGATGTGACCTATACATCTATTGAGAATTTCATCATCCTCCAGAAAATAGAAAGAGCAAAGCTTTTGATATTGAACGAAAATCTCACACTGACGGAAGTCGCATGGAAATTGAATTATAGCAGCGTACAGCACCTTTCGAATCAATTTAAAAAAACAACAGGGATCACGCCAACGGCATTCCAGCGGATTATAAAAATGAGGCGATTGCAATCAGATCAGAATTCATAAATGAACAACAAAAAATTTAGTTACTTTTTACGACTCATTTAAGCATTGGCATTATGAATCAGTCTCCTTTACATGTTCTCCTTGCGGATGATGATGAAGATGATCGTATGATCTTTAAAGACGCGATTGAAGAAGTCAGAGTGAAGACCAGGCTTACAATAGTCAAGGACGGTATCCAGCTCATGGATTATTTGCTCCAGGATGATTGTGACTATCCAGGCATTGTTTTTCTGGATCTCAATATGCCCAGAAAAGGCGGCATAGAATGCCTGCGCGAAATAAGAAACGACAAAAGATTTAAAAACATATCTGTCGCCATCTATTCCACTTCCGCCTCAGAGGGCGATATAGAAGATACATTTATCAAAGGGGCAAACGTGTATATTAAGAAACCAAATGATTTTGCTTCCCTCGTCAAAGTCCTCGAAGATGTGATTACAATCAATTGGCAATACCATAACTCAGATCTCAACAGGGAGAACTTTGTTTTAAGTATTTGAGCTGAATATGCGTATTTAAAAAAGGATATGACGTGAAAATTTCATCTGGCCTGCTCACGGGCATTTTCGTGATCGCACTATTCGTCCTTTTGTTTTTTATGGGCGTAGCCTACAGGCAAATTGAATCGATCAAAGCATCAGAACGGCTCATCAGCCACTCTTATGATGTCAACCTTGAATTAGTAAAACTCTTCTCCATCCTCAAAGATGCCGAAAGCGGTCAGCGCGGATTTATTCTCACAAAGGATTCAATGTACTTCCGGCAATATATATCATCATGGAAAGCCTCACAAAATTCAATGAATAGATTGAGAGTTTTGGTCAGAGGAGTGAAATCTCAACAAATCACATTGGATACTCTTTTCCAATTAATCGCCCTGAGAAAATCAATACTTGAAACCAGTATGCAACTTGCAGATGGCCACGTCATCGTACCGGAATCTGTCATACAAAAAATGGGCGAAGGAAGCCAGGACATGGAAATGATCCGTACACAAATCAATTACATGACAGAGAATGAAAAAGAACTACTCACGATTTGGAAATATAAATACAAGTCACAAATAAATTTTGCGCCCATCACCTATTTATTAGTCATCCTCTTTGCCATCCTGATCTTTATTTTTTCGTTCTTTAAGATTTCGAAGGACGGAGCTGAATTGAAGAAGGTAAATAATCAGGTTATACGTATTAATACAGAACTCAGCAAGCAAAACAGCATATTCAATCTCGCTGAAGAAACAGCTAATATTGGAAGTTTTGTTTGGGACCTGAATACCCGGGAAGTAAAATATTCGGCTAACATGTATAAAATGTTAGGCTATTCAGCTGAAGAATTCGTCCCCAATCTCGAAAATTTCCTAAAGCTTGTTCATCCTGATGATCAAGAACGCGCAATAAAAGAAACTGCTGAAATATCGAAATCCGGTCATTTTATCCAATCCACCTACCGCATATTCAGGAAGGACAATCAACTCCGGTATTTCACTACCAATGGAAAATCTATTGATCATGAAAACCGTCATGTGCTCATTGGAACCTTTCAGGATATTACGGATAGCGTCGAGATGAATCAACGGTTTCTGACAAAAAATGCAGAACTTAAAAAAAGCGAAGACCGCTATCATTTAATGGTAAGTGAAGTACAGGACTACTCCATTATACTTTTAAATAATGAGGGAATCATTCAAAACTGGAATAAAGGAGCGGAAAAAATAAAAGGCTATACTGAAGAAGAAATCATAGGAAAGCCATTGTCTGTTTTTTATTCAAAGGAGGATATTGCCCGAAAATTACCCGAGCAACTTTTGGAAGAGGCTTCATTAAATGGAAAAGCTACGCATGCAGGCTGGAGGATACGGAAGGATGGAAGTAGATTTTGGGGGAATGTCGTCATCACAACTCTGCATGACGAAGACAATAATATAATAGGATTTACCAAAGTGACACGCGATCTTACCGCTCAAAAAGAAGCTGAAGAACGTCTTTTAGAATACAACAGGAGCATTGAAAAAAAGAACATCGAATTGCTGGCCAGCAATGAAGAAATCGCCTCATTCAATCATATAGCCAGTCATGATCTACAGGAGCCTTTACGTAAGATTCAGACATTTATCTCCAGGATCACCAGGGAAGACTCGGAGCACATTTCAGAAAAAGGAAAAGAATACTTTGCCCGCATAAGTACGTCTGCCGACAGAATGCAGCAACTGATTGATGACCTGATCACCTATACCCACACCAACAGAGCAGATAAAGTTTTTATCCGCACTGATCTCAATTCTTTATTGTCTACAGTATTAGATGAATTAAAACCTACACTTGAAGAAAAAAAGGCGGTCATAAAGACAGAACACTTACCTACACTCAGTGTGATTCCATTTCAATTTGAACAATTATTTACAAATCTTATTGATAATTCTTTAAAATACAGCAGACAAAATGTAAATCCGGTTATTTCCATCACCAGCTCCATCGTCGATGCCAATAAAGTACCGGGAGCATCCCTGACAAGCCGAAATAAATTTCATAAAATAACAGTTTCGGACAATGGAATAGGATTTGAAAAACAGTATGCCGAAACTATTTTTACACTTTTTCAACGGCTGCATGGTAAATCAGAATATTCGGGCACCGGAATAGGCCTTGCCATCTGCAAGAAGATCGTTGAAAAACATAGTGGAACTATTTCAGCCGAAAGCATACCCAATGAAGGATCGCAATTCCACATTTTTATTCCTATCGAAACCTGAGCCATCCGGCCTTCGCCCATAAGGGCTCCCTGGTTTCGCCTCACTATTAATGGGTCACATACTTTCTAAAGAGTATCCAGTTGACCATTTCATATAACAAATACCGGAAATTATGTAACGAACTCACAATGTGAGGATTTCATCTTTGCATGGCATCTCAAAGTAAGATCAATTCGGATGCTCACAAATTGAAAAAATTCTTCTTATGAAAAGCTTAGCATCCGATCGACCATCACATTATCCAGCTGATGTTCATGCATCTTCACCGTGGAATGGATCGGAAGAAAAATCGTCCACATGTAAATCAGTTGACGCATTCAATTTTCTTATGAGTATTATTCAAAACGAACGATATGTTGAAAGAAACCAGGGAAAACTTAGATCTTCTGATACAGAGCTGAGTAATCGGGAATCCTGGCAATCTGATTTTTATAAAGATGATTATGGCATTGATGAAAACATTTGAAAATCAATTTATAAACCATAAAAAAAGTAATAGAAATGAAACAGTCAAATGGTAAATCACATGAGCAGAAAAGCTCCCCAAAGAAAGAAGCCTCATCTTCCAAAGCAAAGACACTGCAGGATTTGTTTGAGGATGAGCTGAAGGACATTTATTGGGCTGAAAAGGCCCTTACAAAGGCGATTCCCAAAATGATCAACAATGCTACATCACAGGAACTGATCGAAGCATTGGAGGATCATCTTGAAGTGACTGAGCAACAAGTAGCTCGTTGTGAGGAAGTCTTTGAATCTATCGGCGTGAAAGCCGTAGCGAAGCCGTGTAAGGCTATGGAAGGGCTGATCAAAGAAGCAGGGGAAATCATGGAATCTACTGACCCCGGGAGTGTCCGTGATGCAGGAATTATATCTGCAGCCCAGAAAGTGGAACACTATGAAATCGCCAGTTATGGGACATTATGTGCTTTTGCTAAGCAATTGGGGCACGAGCAGGCTGCAACTTTACTCGAAGAAACACTGAATGAAGAAAAAGAAGCTGATACTAATCTTTCTGAGTTAGCCGAAAGTACTATCAATCAGGAAGCTATGTCAGAACAAGATCAGCAAAAATGAACATGTTGATGATCAAATGTGTTTGAAATAAAACATAAAAAGGTGGGTCATTATCTTTGTATTGGCAATTATGGCCCATCCTTTTACTCAGAAAATGAAAAACAGGTAACAAAAAAAATCAAAAATCATGGGAAATCTATTGTATTTAATTGCTGTCGTTCTGGTCATTCTGTGGGCTCTTGGCTTCTTTGTGTACAGCGCAGGAGGGATCATACATATTTTGCTTATCATAGCAATAGTCGCTATATTGCTAAGGGTAATTTCAGGCCAAAAGCCGATTGCGTAATTGAATTAAATTAATCACTAAAAGGTAAAAATCATGAGTGCTTCAAAGGTTTTATTAGGCGTTGTAGTCGGTCTTGCTGCCGGCGCATTGATTGGTGTATTGCTTGCACCTGATAGCGGAGAAAAAACACGTAAAAAACTTTCAAAAAAAGGGGAGGCATACGTTGATGATCTCAAAGACAAATTCAATGATTTTCTGGAAGGCTTTCTGGATCAGGTCGATTCTACTAAGGAAGAAGCACGTGATATGGCCAATGAAATGACCGATAAAGCCAAATCAAAATACAACGAGATCAAAAGTGACGTCAAACGAGCGATCTAAGAAAATAAGAAACACTTGCCGTACACACATAGCAGGTGTTTCATTTTTTCTTTCACCTCATACCCTTTTACCCTGGAATAGGATTGGTATATCGCTGGCACCTTGAAGTGTAGGGGACTGGAAATAATTAATTTCCTGTTTTAATAGAAGGAAGATTTTAGGCAAGCTTTTGGATTCATGTATATTGTATTTAACATATCATGTATTTTGATTTCAGTTTGATTAATGTATGAAACATTTAAGCCATGGAGGATAGAAACGGAACAGGTCTGTCTGAAGCAGAAACACGGGAGAAGACCTGGATAAAACAGGAACTCCGGGAAATGGATGCAGACGAGAATAATCCTCTTGAAGACCGGAAAGAATTGGTTGAAGATCTTTTTGAAAAAGCTGAAGCCTATGCCAAGACGAGTTTTGAGATCTATAAACTTAAAACAGTTAATAAAATGGCAGAAGTTGTTGCTTCCATGGCGACACGCCTGGTGGTGGTCCTCTTTCTTTCTTTTTTCTTTCTGATGATCAACATTGGCCTGGCCATATGGCTGGGTGAATCCATAGGCCATATCTATTATGGATTTTTTATTGTTTCCGCACTATACGCGATCATGGCAACTTGTCTTTATGTTTTTCGCGATACGATTATAAAAAATCCGATTATCAATTCTATTATTTCGCAAGTCCTAAAATAGGTATAATGAGTACTGTCCATCAAACAGAAGCATTGACGACAATGATTCAATCTCTTGAAGAACGGAGAGCGAACGAACTAAGCGAGCTGAAAGCACAGCTACATCTGACAGGTGAAAGCATGAAACCCATCAACCTGATCAAAAGTGCCGCTAATGAACTGACGGGAAATAAAAATGTAAAATCATATCTGCTTCAGGCCGGAATTGGCATGGCTGTAGGCTTGTTGACAAAAAATGTTGTTGAAAATTCAAAGACGAGCCGCAACAGCAAACTGGTAGGAAATATCGCAGAAATGGGTCTGAATAATTTGACAGCCAATCAATATGCAATGGTTAAGCTTGCAGCACCTCTGGTATTTGGATTAATTGTCAATTTTATCAAAACAAGACGGGAAAAAAAAGCACATCGTAAGTCCATGGCGACAGAATAATAGATTTATGTTTTTCAACATAAATGATCAGTATGATCTTTTTAGTTTGGCGATAATTCTAAACTAATCATTCCGTTAAAAAAAGTATCCATTAATACTATCATATAGTCGTTCAATTGTTCCCGGCTATGTGATATCGGAATTAATTCAAAATACGGTTTTGAATTTTTATCCTCCAAGGCTTCCTTACGCTAATTATATAACATTTATCCAGAATTATGTAACCGGACTTTATATATCTATCCTGAATTTTGCAGGATGAAATCCAAAGTGAAATCAAATCATTTAACCATTTAAATCCATATATCATGAGTACATCAAAAATAATATTGGGCGTTATCGTCGGAATGGCTGTTGGTGCAGTAGCAGGAATGTTGACAGCACCGGATAGTGGGGTGAACACGCGGAAGAAGATTTCCCAAAAGAGCCAGAATTATGTGAATGATCTTCAGAACAAAGTCAATAACTTGAAGGATGGATTCAGATCACGCGTCGAAACAGTAAAGGATGAAGTTCATATGATCGCAGATCAGGCGAAATCCAAAATAGGGGATCATACGAAGAAAGCAGGCCAATACAATTCTTAGCCGCAAGGCGGTCGTTATTTTATTTAAAGGATTTTATTTTGAAGTAACGATTGTGAAGTAAAGATTTGGGGTCGAATAAAGGCCCCATTGTTTTTTACAAGCAGCCGGTAAGTCTTCAAGAATATTATATGGCAAATCAATACAAATAGCAGTAGCCGTCTGATAAGTTTGAGATATGAAAAAATTAAACGAAGGATCAAAAGCTAATATACCGAAGAAGAAAAAATGGAGAGCACTTAAAATAGGGCTGACGATTTTTATGATCCTATTCGGTATCCGCCTGGTTTTGCCCTATGTCTTGTTGAAATATATCAATAAAAACCTCGCTGCCATCGATGGCTATTTTGGTCATGTTGACGACCTGAATCTTTCACTTTATAGAGGGGCATACATTGTAAAGGACATTTTTATCAACAAAACAGATTCCACGACTAAAAAACAAACTCCATTATTTTCCTGTCCCAAAGTGGATCTATCCATTGAATGGCGCGCACTATTTAAAGGGAGAATTGTGAGTGAGATGGAATTATCAAGTCCGGTACTTCAGTTTTCAGAAGATAAAGCAGAACCAGGGACAATGGTAAATGATACAAATGATTTTCGCCATATGCTCAGGACGTTTACCCCGATGAAAGTCAATCGCGTTGAAATCTTTGATGGTAAAATCGGGTATCTTGATAAGACTGTCACACCGGTAGTTGATGTGCACCTGGACAATGCACACCTCCTGGCAAAAAATCTTTCTAATGTCGTTGACACTACCTTACTTCCGGCCAATATCACGGCGACAGCAGATGTCTATGGAGGAAGCATGATTTTCAATATGCGCATTGATGCCTTAGCCAATGACCCTACGTATGACATGAATATGGAAATCAAGAATGCCAACCTGGTGAAACTAAATGATTTTTTCCAGGCTTATGCCGCTTTTGATGTCAACAAAGGAACCTTTGGCATGTATATGGAACTCGCAGCTAAAGACAGAAAATATATCGGATACGTCAAACCATTTATTACAGATCTTGATGTAGTCGGACCAGAAGACAGGAAAGACAGCTTCTTCCGTAAAATATGGGAAGGTCTGGTGGGTGTAGCAGCCGATATCCTGGAAAATCCGAAGACAGATAAGATAGCCACGAAGATTCCGATCGTCGGAGAATATAACGAACGCACCATCGGCACTTGGTATGCTATCTTAACGATGCTACGTAATGGATTTATACAGGCCCTTTATCCTTCATTGGATAATCAGGTATCTATTAAATCCGTAAACGCTGTAAACTCAAAGGACAAAAAAGAGGGATTATTCAGAAAAATATTTGGCAAGCCGGGAGAGAATAAGAAGAAGAATAAAAAATAAAATCAGACTAACACCTCATCAATATGTTCTTCAAATTCAGAAAATCAGGCTCAGTTCTCAAAAAAGCTTTCAACAATTGGTGGTCAAGAAATCCATCAAGGGAAAGTTCAGTGATTGCCTATAATGCGATCTTTTCTCTCCCGGGATTATTAGTCGTCATTGTGACGGTTGCAGGTTATTTCTTTGGTGCGGATATCGTCAATCACCGGTTACATTCCAGTATTGCAAAAGCGATGGGCGAAGATACTGCTGTACAGATTGAACAAATGATTGTTTTTGCCAGCAGAAGCAGGGATTCCATCTGGGCCACCATACTCGGTATCATCACGATCATTGTCGGTGCTACCGGGGTCTTCGTTCAACTGCAAAAATCACTGAATATCATCTGGGAAGTAAAAGCCAGCGTGAAAAAATCGGGAGTCTGGTTATTTATCCGGACGCGTTTGTTTTCTTTTGGATTGATTATGTCCATTGGTTTCTTATTGCTCATTTCACTGGTCATATCGGCGTTGCTCGCAGCGGCTGGTGATTGGATCAAACTTCATTGGAGCGAATCGCTGATGTGGTTATTTAACATTCTCAATTTCCTGGCATCCATGGGTATTATCACAGTTTTATTTGCGATGATGTTTAGAATTTTGCCGGATGCAAAAATCAAATGGAGATACGTCTGGATAGGTGCTTTAGTTACAGCTTTACTTTTTGAATTAGGGGAAACCCTTCTCGGTTTATATTTTGGCAAAGCATCTCCCGGCTCTGGTTATGGCGCTGCGGGTTCTGTTATTCTTATCCTGATCTGGACAACATATTCTTCTATGATTGTTTTCTTCGGTGCAGAATTTACAAAAGCTTACTCCGATATCCATTTTGGAAATGTACCGGCCAATGAAGTAGCCGTGAAAGACAAAGGCAGAGTAGTGTAACCATGGACACTTCTGCCCATTCATTTTAACCCCTGCATTTTTGCAAAGTTCTTACCCCTGTTTGTTACACACCGCCATGGAAATAAAATTGCCCTGGATATTTACAATCTTTTCAGTCGTCCCCAAAAAACACTTAACACTGAACACCCCTGATTGATTACTTGCTGCGTTTAATCAGAATCATTTTTCAATTGAAATCTTATCCCCGTTTTCGAGAAACCCACTCCCTGCAGTAATCACCTCCGTAGCACCTTCAAGACCGGAAAGAACCGCTATCCGTTCACCTTCGAATTGTTGGATTTGTATTGTCCTCTTTTCTGCTATACCATCTTTCGGCACGTAGACAATACCGGTATTACCATTTGAAGAGACAAGAGCTTCAATCGGAATCATAGAATATTTACTGCCTGCCGAAGGTGTGATTTCCATATGCGCCATCATGCCTGCTGCGATGCGTTTATCTTTTGACGGAATACTTACCTCTGCATCAAATGTTCCGCTTTGTGGATTTGCCACATCACTCAATCTTTTCACTTGTCCGTCAATCGTCCAGCCTGGATAAGCATCGATTGTGATTTTTACTTTATCTCCCTGGCGCAAACGTCCCCAGTTTTTATCAGTGAGGCCGGCCACCAATTTCCAATCTGATCGTAACACGCCCATGATATAAAAAACAGGAACGCCGGGTCCGGTGATTTCGCCTTCATGCATCAGCTTTGTGATGATCTTTCCGTCAATGGGAGATCTGACTTCGCTGTAAGCAAGATTAAACTCAGCGATCTGTAATGATTTTTTTGCAACATCCACTGCTGTGATTGAATTCTGTAGTTGTTCGAGAGTAGCAATACTGTCCGCATAAAGATTTTGTGCACGCTGCTGGTCACGCTGTGCTTTTTCCAATGCCGCTTTGGCTTGCGTAGTCATGGCTTCGATCTCCGTGGCATTGAGCTTTGCCAGCAATTGTCCTTTGCGAACATGATCACCTTCTTCTACATAAGTGTTTGCAATGACACCACCTGTTTTGAAGGACGGCTTGGCTTCACTATCTGACTGGATCACCCCTGTCACATGGACGACATCATCAAGTCCGCTGACGGAAATGGGAAAGGTCCGTACATAAAATACATTTGATGGTTTCTCTGTATTAACTACGGCGACTTCAGAAGCTTCAGTATTTTTCTTGCAGGCGCCGATCATTATCAAAATAATGATGGACAGTATTGTTGTTGGTTTTAGCATCTTAATCTGTTTTATTGTATTAGTCAATAGGAGCCGTGGCCGCTAATCGTTCGATATTGATCTGACGTATCCACGATTGATATTTGGCTATGTTCTGTTGTAGTTGTGTATTGGTGACATCCGTTCTCGCGTCAAGCAATTCGATATAATTTGTCAGGCCCTCTTTATATCTGCGAAGGGTCTCATCATAGTATCGGTTATTTGTCTTCATCATCGATGTGTAACTTTCGTATAGTGCGAGATCGGAATGCAGATTTTCAATCTCTGCCTGCAGTTGTACTTCGAATGCCTGCTTCGTCCATTCATAGGAATTCTGATTGGCTTCGAGCGAAGCTTTCCATTCCTGTTGTTTCAGCTTGCTTTTTTTATTGTCCCAGATTGGTATATCCAACTGCAATCCGCCAAGGACATAACCACCCCAATCGGTACCATATGCCTGTGATCCGAGATCAACTTGTACACCGAGTTTCGGGGCGAAATGTTTTTGTTCAAGAGTCAGTGCGAGGTCCTGGATATGTTGACCAGATTTTATTTGTTGTAGTTCCTCTCTTGACGTGACGTCCGTGAGGACAGGGATGTCTGGGGTGCTATCAAATGTATCAGCGATGATAGGAGAGTCTGAAGGTTGATGCAATAAAAAATTAAACCATGATGCAGCATTCTTCAGATCCGTTTGTGCTTTTTGTTGCTGCGCATGGACAAGATCTATTTCAGATTCGACACGCATCAATGCGGAAGGGATAGCCTGTCCGTTTTTAATGAGACTCTCAGTAATGCGTTTATTTTCATTCAGTAAATTTTCTCCCTGATCGATGATGTTGATGACTTCTTTTGCCTGCATCCATTTCAGGTACGCTGTCTTCACATCACGTATCAGGTCACGAACTGTTTGATCGGTTTGCAATCCACTCATCGTCACTTCTTCCTGTTTAATCCACTTGTTGTATTTTATTTCGGGACGAAGTATAGGTTGCGTGATGCGAAATTTGACATCATAAAAATTATTTGGAAGAAAATTGATCGATTGATCTTCAACGAGGTGAAATTTCTGGGACTCAGTCAGATCATTGAGTGTGTTATAAACAGGGTTGAGTAACGTTCCGATTGGAAAATCGATATTCCGGCCACCTGCTGCCACTGTATAATTTCCGATAAAATTGACGTCAGGACTATACAGCTTTGAAGCTTCCTGAAGCATGATAGCTTGTTTGTGTTCTATGATTTTTTTCTCCTTAACCTGAAGATTATTCTGAATGGCCTGCTCAACATATTGTTGCAATATTTGCTGGGCATGAATAGTAAAGGCAAAAAAACTTATGATGGCAATTAAGGAAAATCTCTTCATCATGTAATGTTTTAGATGTGGAATCATGACAAACCCTGGGTGACGATAGAAAAGAATACATCAAGTGTGCGGAACATAAAATCTTTTTTATCTTCTGTAGTATAAATATTGAGACGATCTGAATTGTATAATGATGTGATGCCATGCACCTGACTCCAGAGAAGCAAAGAGGTCTCATCAAGATTCAGCTCTTTTCGGAAGTAACCGGCGTCAATACAAGCTTTGATATTTTCCTTAAGCATATTGATAGCCATGGCGCCATCACTCCAGAATTCTTCTTTAATAGCCAGGGCATCCATGGTGCAGTTAAGGACGAACATGAGTTCATAGTCCTGCGGATTGTCGATACCGAATTGGAGATAACTTCTGCCTGTTGCTTTCAGCCTCTCCAGAGGATCGGAGATATCCTGCACATCGATGAAAAGGTATTTCATCTTGCATTCGAATGCCTTGTCATGAAGAGCCAGGAGTAGCTCGTTTTTGTCTTTATAGTGGAGGTAGATCGTTCCCGGACTATATTCAATCTTCGAGGCGATCTTCCGGATACTCGTATTTTCATACCCTTCTGAGAGGAAAATTTCCCTGGCGGCACTGAGAATCAGGTCTTTAACTTCTTCTCTTTCTCTTTCTTTGCGCTCGGCTATACCCATTTTTGAACAAGTTATTTAAAAAATACAGTACAAACATAATGAACACTGTTCATAATTACAATTGGTGTTCAAAAAAAGTGAACATAAACCCAAAAATGTTGGATTCCATTACTCTCTTACCCTCTTGCCTTGCTGTATTACCATCTTACCCTCTTGCCTTGCTGTCTTACCATCTTACTGTCTTTCGCCCTAACAATGCAGATTGCTTATTTTGTTGGCATATTAATCTCTAAACGGCAAATTTTGAGCAAAGGAAAAATTCTAGTTACCGGCGGTTGCGGATACATCGGCAGTCACACTATCGTTGATCTCCTCGACTCAGGTTATGATGTAGTTTCTCTTGACAACTTCGTCAACTCTTCTCCATCTGCATTAAACGGAATCGAGGCTATCACCGGCAAAAAAATCAAAAATATCAATTGCGATCTCAGCGATACTTCAGATGCCATTCAACGCACCAGACAATTTGGCCCTTTCGATGGCATCATTCATTTCGCCGCACTGAAAAGTGTGGGGGAATCGGTTTTTCAACCAAACAGGTATTATCATAACAACATTGGAAGCACTCTCACGACGATGCTGATGATGGAAGAGTTGAATATTCCATATTTAATTTTTTCTTCATCATGCACGGTGTATGGCTCACCTGAAAAACTTCCAGTCACAGAAGACACAGCATTCAGCAAGGCAGAGAATCCCTATGGAGCAACAAAGCAAGCCTGCGAAATCCTGTACGAACAATACTTCAAAAGTAAATTTGCCACAAGAAAACAATCTGGTCAATCTGATAAATCTGCGGTCGCGGTGTCCCTGCGATATTTCAATCCGGCCGGAGCCCATTTTTCAGCACTACTAGGGGAATCATCACGCAACCCGCCAACAAACCTTGTCCCCGTCATCACAGAAACAGCCATAGGCTTAAGAGAACAATTGATGGTATATGGTGATGATTATCTGACACGAGATGGAAGTTGTATCCGTGACTATATTCATGTGATGGATCTTGCCAGGGCGCATACGCTGGCGCTCGAATCGTTATTGCAACAAAAACAAACTGAACCATACCAGGTATTCAACCTTGGCATCGGCGAAGGTGTCACGGTTCTGGAAGCGATCCATGCTTTTGAAAAGGCTTCCGGCATCAAAGTCAATTACAAAATAGGGCCACGACGTGCCGGAGATGTAGCGGCCATTTATGCTGACAACACGCTTATCACTCAGCAATTGCATTGGAAACCTGAACTGGATATCAATTCCATTATGTCGTCTGCCTGGGCATGGGAGAAGGCGAAAAGAAAATGAGTTTTGATCCACCAAACACAGGAGTATAAAAAACCTGAAATGGTTTATGAAAACCTTACCTTCAGGATGTCAAACTGACGCCTCCAAAATGAAAATCTTCAATTTAGTACTGGCCCTCATTTTTTTCATCTTTGCTTACCTTCAATTAAATGATACACCGGGCGACATTTTGTTTTGGTTTTTGATTTATGGGTATACCGGCCTCATTTGCGCTTTTGCTGCATGGAACAGATATAATATGTGGTCAATTATACTCGGGATCGTGGTTCTTATTTACGAGATCTTCCGGATGTTCCCGGCCTTTTCACAATGGATTTCTGCAGGATGTCCAAGTATCGTAGAAGAAATGAAGGCCTCAAATCCTTTCGTTGAGTTAGTGCGTGAATTTTTAGGGCTGATGATTTGCATGACGGTGCTTATCTATCAGTATTTGAGATATACTAAACTGAAGAAAGGAAGTGAGGTCTAATCTGTTAGCACTTATTTGAACAGCATATGAAACCTATTTCCTTCCGGACCAATAATTGTCTTTTTGTACTAAATCCGGTATCTTACTGTACGCCATGATTGCAAAACCAGCATCGGATACATTTGCTGTGTGATCGCTGGTTTCGACCATTACTTTTATATTTTGTACGTAGACGGTTTTCTCCTTGTCATAATTGGCTGCCGGACACATTAATCCGACATCGATCGTCAGTGCTCCCAGGCATTGTTTCATTTCAAACTTTCGGCCATCCTGTCCGACTGCAGAATATTTAATCAGGCTCACTTCAGCAGGCAAAAGGACAATAATCTGAGTACAATGTGAACAATCATCTCCATGATTGGCCACTGTAGCGGAAAAAAAATAATGACCGCCTTTCTTGGTAATGACCGGATTTTCAATCACCAAATTCGAATTTGCAAAATCAGCATTGCCACTGATCAGGCTGCCTGAATCCGGGCAACAATTCGGTTCACTTTGGGCACAAGTATGATTGATTGCAATTAAAAAGACCAGGCATAGCCCGAAAAATTGAATGTACTTTTTCATGATATAAATTTTATAATGGTTAAATAATAAAGTGCTGGCTTAAAAAGTAAACATTTTTCCTATAATGTTTACCTCATATTCCTTGTGAAGAAGATGTGATTGAAATCAAAAAACCGGACCAATCTGCCTTCGAATCACTAAAAAAAATAAATAGAACGTTACTTGTGAATATTAAACGCAGAATCAAAATTAGAATGCAAATGAGCTTTCGTCAATCGCATAATCATGCGACAGAAAGAAACCTTTATAGCTAAGATAATCAATATAGATTTCAGGACCTAATTAAACAAATCAAATAGCGGAGACAGGCTGATTTCTTGCTACCAGACTCTATTCTGTTAAAGCTGGGCAGTCATCCAAATATTATAATCCATAATCCATCTAATAATGGTAATTTTACAAAACCAGTATTCGCCCATTAGTAATCAAATGTTCTCTCAATTTCTACTAAAATGAAAACGCATTCCCTCCTGATCTCCCTCTTCTTCCTTTCCATATCCCTGAACGCACAATTCAAAAAAGCCGAAATCCCCATAACCGCCAAAGTGATCAGCCGGGGTACAAAATCTAAAGAATACACAGCCCAACTTTTAGGCCAGATTTCACCCGTCTCCATCGATCTGAATTGGAAACCTGTGTTAAGTAATATTTCCATTGAACATCATTCGGAATATGACGAACAGCTTGAACAAATCAAAAACCAAAAGACGCTGTTGAAATTAAATAATCTGTTTCAACCATCAGATGAAAACTCATCTTTACGGGGAGGCGGCGCTCCTATTGTCGGCATTAACTTTCAGGGCAATGAGAACACCGGTACCTCACCACTAGACAATTCTGTGGCGATTTCAAATGGTGGCAGAATTGTCAGTGTCGCAAATAATTCCATAGAGTTTTACAGCACAAATGGTTCATTGAACTTCAGCAATAAAATTGATGAGTTTTTTAATGACGCATCGATTACACATGTTTGCGATCCGGTTGTGATCTATGACAGCGGCGCGGATAAGTTTATTTTTTTCGCACAGGAATGTTCAGGCTCACCAGACAATACCAATTTGTTGATTTGTTTTTCAAAAACAAATAACCCTAATTCGGGCTGGTGGAAATATAAATTCACAGGTGATCCATCCGGCAGCAATACATGGTTTGATTATCCAAAGCTCGCTGTCTCGACAAATGAATTATATATCACAGGCAACTCATTCAGCGAGAGTGGAAATTTTCGGGAAGCTCTTCTTTATCAGATTGAAAAAAATAACGGCTTTACCGGAGGGACCATCAACTGGCAATACTGGAATGACATCGAAGGAAGCCCTTTCACATTACTCCCCGTATCTTATGGGCAACAGGGAAATTATGGCCCGGGTTGCTATCTGGTTGCTACTGAAAGTTCAGGCTCTTCGACGATTGACCTATACGATCTCACGGATGACATGAACTCAACCAATGAGCAATTGAATCATTACAGTATATCTACTGAGGCTTATGTACCTGCAGGTGATGGTCTCCAGTTTGGTACCTCGACCGGATTGGACAATGGAGATTGCAGAGCATTATCAGGCTTTTATTTGAACGGTATTATTCATTTCGTTTTCCATTCAGATTATTCGAATGGCTATAACGGAATAAATTACAATCGTCTTGATGTCAACAGTCAGACCAATACACATTCGATGTTCGGTCTTGATGGTTATGAATATTCCTATCCGGCAATAGCGTCATTCGCTAGCACAGAAACGGATAAATCAGTGATGATTGGTTTTGGAAGGACAGCTACTTCAATCTATCCTGAAGTCAGAGTTGTTTTTTGCGATAATAATATGAACTGGGGCAATTCAACTCTTGTGCGTGAGGGGGAAGGATATTCTGATTATACAGCTTCAGCAGGAGATGCGGAGAGATGGGGCGATTACACAGGTATCTATCGAAAACACAATAGCTCTTCACCCACAGTCTGGATGAGCGGCATGTACGGAACGACCTCAAATGACTGGTCAACATGGATTGCAGAGATTACCGGTTCGGGGAGTATGACAGGTATTGAATCGATAGACAAAAACAATAACTTCAGGGTATATCCAAATCCGGCATATCAGGAATTTAAAACAGAATTTGAACTTGCAGTTAATTCTAAAATTAATATTTCTATATACGATGATCAGGGAAAACTTGTGAAATCCTTGTATAATGGTTCCGGTATAGCCGGCAAGAATCAATTCACGTTCAATGCCTCAAATCTCCAGCCGGGCATTTATTTTATTTCAATTCAATCAAACAACCAACTATTAAAAAATGAGAAGATCATTATTGCTGATTAATCCTTTACTCTTTGGCCTTATCCTTTCTATAGGTCAATGTTCAAAATCCGGCACAAATGGAGTTGAATCAAATTCCTCAGATAGCCTTTCACGTGTTCAAATGAGCATGGCAAAGGATTCAATCGCAGCATCTAGTGATACTTCTATTATCCATCATGTTGGAAAAGATTCTACAGGATCTGTACGGATAGAACATGGCAGTGATAATCCGGCAAAACTGGACAGTATAAAAAAGGCAAAGGGAAAAAAGAAGAATTAGATTTTGTAAAAAATGATTAGGCGTTAATTACGTTTTTTAATTCCTCATCCTTATTTCTCAAATCCCGTCCACCCTCAATGATCGATTTCATATTGGTCAGATGAAATGTCCATCCGGTCTTGCATCCGAGATGATAGTTATGCATCCCTTTATCATCCGTCGGAATTTCCGTTTGTTCTAATTCAACGATACTCTGACCTCCCTCTGCTTTTATCGTCACACTGCAATTGCCTGCTTTTCCAAAACTAAACTGGAAATTATCCCGCCCATTGCAAGCCAGGATTTTTCCCCGCTCCTGTACTTCATCAGGCCATCCATGCCATCGCCATTCATACGTATCACCTTCGTGAACCAATTCATATGGCCCTCGCAATTGACCTGCAGGACTTTTGAACTCTGCCTTGCGAAGGAACCAGTGCTCAATAGCACGCTGACTTGTCCAGGCATCATACAAGACCTGCCTGGAGGCATTGATCGGAATGCGCACCACAAAACGACGCCAATTGTATTCAGCCATAAAATTTTAGATTTTCGTAGAAAAATATGTCGCTCCTACGGAGCTTAAAACCTTCTTCGCACTGCGTGCTACAGAGATGTCGCTCCTA